>NC_018016.1:1342500-1535000 GCF_000265465.1 Ornithobacterium rhinotracheale DSM 15997 | reverse complement strand
GAACGTACTCCCCAGGTGGCTAACTTATCACTTTCGCTTGGTCTCCGAAGATCACTCCCCGAAAACGAGTTAGCATCGTTTACTGCGTGGACTACCAGGGTATCTAATCCTGTTCGCTCCCCACGCTTTCGTCCTTCAGCGTCAGTTAATACTTAGTAACCTGCCTTCGCAATCGGTGTTCTGTGTAATATCTATGCATTTCACCGCTACACTACACATTCCAGCTACTTCAATATCACTCAAGACTAACAGTATCAATGGCAGTTTTATCGTTGAGCGACAAAATTTCACCACTGACTTATCAGCCCGCCTACGGACCCTTTAAACCCAATGAATCCGGATAACGCTTGCATCCTCCGTATTACCGCGGCTGCTGGCACGGAGTTAGCCGATGCTTATTCGTATGGTACCTTCAACTACCTACACGTAGGTAGATTTATCCCCATACAAAAGCAGTTTACAACCCATAGGGCCGTCTTCCTGCACGCGGGATGGCTGGATCAGAGTTCCCTCCATTGTCCAATATTCCTCACTGCTGCCTCCCGTAGGAGTCTGGTCCGTGTCTCAGTACCAGTGTGGGGGTTCACCCTCTCAGGACCCCTACAGATCATCGCCTTGGTAGTCCGTTACACTACCAACTAACTAATCTGACGCATGCCTATCCTTATCCAATAAATCTTTCAATTTTAATCGATGCCAATCAAAATCTTATGGAGTATTAATCCGAGTTTCCCCGGGCTATCCTCCTGATAAGGGCAAGTTGCATACGCGTTACGCACCCGTGCGCCGGTTTCCTTAATCCGAAAATTAATTCTCCCTCGACTTGCATGTGTTAAGCCTCCCGCTAGCGTTCATCCTGAGCCAGGATCAAACTCTCCGTTGTAATTCCTTAAATTTTGTAATTATAACGCTCAAAGTCCACCTCCTGATAACTCATCGAATTGACACTTGGCTTTTATTTTTCTTCTATCTTTTAATCTTAATGAACTTCTCTATCTTTCTCGCCTCATTTCTGAAAGCGGGTGCAAATATAGTAACTTTTTATTTCCTACCAAAACTTTTTTGAAGTTTTTTTTTGCCACCGAACCACCCTGAAATCGAAACGGACTGCAAAGATAACATCTTTTTCTTATCCTCCAAAAAAATATTTCTTTTTTTTTGTTTTTTTTCAATTTCTTTCTTTCAATGAACAAGCCTTTCTGTTTCAAAAGGAGTGCAAATATAGGTACTTCCTACCTTCCCCTCCAAATTTTTTATCCACTTTTTTCGTGTGTTTTTTACATATTTTTCGCAATTAGCTGTTTTTCTTTAATTTACAATTTGAAGTTTTTTATCATCTTCTAGAGATAATGGCTCTATTGAGATGATTTATTAGAGGGCATGTGTATATTTTGGAATACTTATATATAGTTATTATACAAAAAAGAGAGCTTAAAAACTCTCTTTTTAGTTATATAAATTGTGCTGTAATACTCTTCTTCGATTTTTTTATCTCATTGGGCGTGCCTTGTGCTACGACGGTTCCGCCTTTTACTCCTCCTTCTGGTCCTATATCTATTATATAGTCTGCCATACGAATGACATCTATATTATGTTCTATAATAATTATGGTATTGCCTAAATCTACCAATCGCTGTATTACATTCATCAAAACTCGTATATCCTCAAAATGCAAGCCCGTCGTAGGTTCGTCTAATATATATACCGTTTTTCCTGTTTGTTTTTTGCTCAACTCCGTGGCTAGCTTAATTCGCTGAGCTTCCCCACCACTTAATGTAGTCGATTGCTGCCCTAAGGTGATATAGCCTAAACCAACTTCTTGCAACATTTTTACTTTTTGATAGATTTTAGGAATTGGCTGGAAAAACTCCACAGCTTCATCAATAGTCATATCCAAAACATCAGAAATGGATTTACCTTTATATCTTACCTCCAGAGTTTCACGATTGAATCTCTTGCCATGACAAGTTTCGCACGGGACATAGATATCTGGCAAGAAGTTCATCTCGATTTGTCTTAATCCTGCTCCTTGGCAGGTTTCGCATCTACCACCTTTTACATTAAATGAAAATCTTCCTGGCTTGTAGCCTCGAATTTTTGCTTCGGGAAGATTTGAAAACAATGCACGAATGTCTGAAAATACACCTGTATATGTGGCTGGATTGCTTCGCGGTGTGCGCCCAATCGGTGACTGATCGATATCAATGACTTTATCTACATGTTCTAAACCATTGATTTCCTTATAAGGCATTGGCTTTTGAATAGCATGATAGATTTTTTGATTTAAAATTCGGTATAAGGTTTCGTTGATGAGCGTAGATTTTCCGCTCCCCGAAACACCCGTAACCACCGTTAATGTACCGAGTGGAATTTTTATATCTACATTTTTTAAATTATTTCCACTTGCGCCCTTTAACTCTAAAAAATCGCCCGAACCTTTGCGTGGCTCTTTTGGGATTTCGATTTTTTTAATTTGGTTGATGTAATCGGCGGTGAGCGTTTTAGCGTTCTTCAATTCGCTTGGTTTTCCTTGCCACACAATTCTCCCACCTCGTTTCCCTGCATATGGACCGATATCCACCACATAATCTGACGCCATAATCATTTCCTCGTCATGTTCTACCACAATGACTGAATTCCCAATATCCCGAAGATTTTCTAAAGAATGAATTAATTTTTGATTGTCGCGCGGGTGCAATCCAATTGAAGGCTCATCTAAAATATACAAAACATTCACGAGCTGTGTCCCAATTTGAGTAGCCAAACGAATCCGCTGTGCCTCTCCTCCAGACAAACTTTTGGAACTTCTGTTTAGACTTAAATAATTAAGTCCAACATCCAATAAGAATGCTATACGCGTTTCAATTTCTTTTAAAATCTCTTTGGCAATTTCTTTCTCGCTTTTCCCAAGTTTTTTAGGCAAAGATTGAATCCACTCGTGTAGATTTTCTAAATCCATCGCCGAAACTTCTGCGATGTTTTTTTCATCGATTTTGAAATAAAGCGATTCTTTCTTTAATCTTGTTCCCTCGCAAGTAGGGCACGGTGTAGCCTCGGCATATCTTTTTTCTAAACCAGAAGATTTTGTATTTTCTTTATCGTTGATGATTCGTTCAAGATACGGAATCACACCTTCGAAATCTATGCTAAATTTCTTTTTAACTTTTGATGCTTTAAGCTCAATTTCTACCTCCTCTACTCTACCGTACAAGATAGCATCTTTTGTTTCTTCGCTTAAATCTTGAAAAGGCGTTTTGTCATCTTCTTCAAACTTTGCTAAAATGTATGCTATTTGCTGATTGAAATATTTTTTATGCTTAATATCTTCCATCGGAGCAATGGCACCTTTGGCTAAACTTAAACTCGGGTCTGGAATTACGCTATTGGGCTGTATGGTTTTTACAGTCCCTAGTCCATTGCAAGTAGGACACGCCCCTTTTGGTGAATTGAACGAAAATGTATTTGGCTCTGGCTTAGGATACGAAATTCCCGATGTAGGACACATCATTTCTCGGCTAAAATATTTGACTTCGTTTTTGTCGTAATCATAAACCATCATGACATTTTCACCTTGTGACATTGCTGTTTCAAGGCTCAACTGCAATCTTTCATTGGTAGTTTCATCATTTAATAATAGTTTATCTACCACAATTTCGATGTCGTGATTTTTGTAGCGATCGAGTTTCATGCCTGGCTCAATGTCACGAATTTCGCCATCTACGCGCACTTGCACAAAACCTCGCTTGCCGATTTGCTCAAACAATTCGCGATAATGCCCTTTACGAGTTCGCACCACGGGTGCCAAAATCGCAATTTTCTTGTTATCGTATTTTTCTCTGAGCAATTCTTTGATTTCATCATCGGTGTAACTTACCATTTTCTCGCCCGTAACATAAGAATATGCCGTAGAAGCTCGGGCAAAAAGCAAACGCAAAAAATCATACACTTCGGTAATTGTGCCCACCGTAGAACGCGGACTTTTGGAAGTCGTTTTTTGTTCAATCGCCACCACAGGAGACAGTCCGTCGATTTTATCAACATCAGGACGCTCCATTCCGCCTAAAAGTTGGCGTGCATAGGCTGAAAAAGTTTCGATGTAACGGCGCTGACCTTCGGCATAAATCGTATCGAAAGCCAAAGAAGATTTTCCGCTACCGCTCAGTCCCGTAAAAACTACTAACTGATCTCGCGGAATTTCTAGATTTAAGTTTTTGAGATTGTGTTCTCGTGCTCCGTATATTTGAATGCTATCGTTTTCCATGTAGAAATTTGAGGCGCAAATTTACGAATTATTATTGAGAACGAAATCTCTGACCAATTTTGAAAATTGTGAATTTCAATATTTTTTGATTGATTTTTGGATTAAAAGAATAAATCTATAAAAAAAGCTTCAATCCAAATGGATTGAAGCTTCTTAAAAAAATTAATAATTATGAATTTATAGCATTATGATGCCTTCTATTTCCCCTGCTTTTTTATAGTAATGAATGACTTGATCTGCATCTAGCGCATAAATCACCGCTGTGATACTTGTATATTTTCCATTTTTAGATTCGCGGTTTTGGAATTGTGCTCTAGCACCATCAAACACTTTTTTAAGCTCTGCGATTTTTTGATTATCGGTCGGGAGAATGAATTTGTATGTAAAATCTTTTGGAAATTCTTCAACTTTATTTAATTCTTCCTTTAATTTTATATAAAATTCTTCTGTTTTTTGTTCTTGGTTTTTATTTTCTTCGCTCATTTTATTATTCTTTTTGATTTAAAGTTCTATATCAAATTTTAAACCAAAATAATTTATGGTGCTAATCTTTCTATTTTCCAATCAAAATCTTCTTGCAAAGTATAGCGAAGCCTGTCGTGCAGGCGGTTTGCCCTGCCCTGCCAAAATTCCATGCTCACAGGTCGCACCAAGTAGCCTCCCCAATTTTCTGGCCGGTGCAAATCATCTTGATATTGCATCTCAATTTCTCTTACTTTATTTTCTAAAAAATCGCGATTGGGCACCACCGAACTTTGTGGCGACACAATTGCACTAATTTGGCTTTGTTTTGGTCTCGACTCGAAATAGCCATCAGACAGATTTTCAGGTAATTTTTCTGCTTCACCTTTGATGATTATTTGTCGTTCAAGCACTGGCCAAAAAAACGATAAGCAAATTTTATTGTTCGCAGCGATTGCTTTTCCCTTTTCGCTATCGTAATTGGTATAAAAAATGAATCCTTCGTGAGTGAATTTTTTAAGCAAAACTACACGCGTTTTCGGAAAACCATCTAGCCCCATCGTTGCCACACTCATGGCATTTGCCTCACTGATTTTCTCTTCATTATCTGCCACATAAAACCAATCTCTGAAAAGCTCCATTGGGTTATCAGAAACCTCACTTTCAATCAATTGAAACTTCTCGTAGCTTTTTCTGTAGTCGCTTAAATCTTGTTCCATAATACTTTAGCTTAAACCAAATAATTGATTAACAATACTCTGTGTATATTCGTTTGAAAACTGTGTTTTCTTAAAGCTTTTCAATGAAACGATTCCCTCTCCGTCAATTGCCACAAAAACTTCGTCGGCTTTTGTAACAGCAAACGGGAAAACACTCCCCTCTTGCACTTCATCAAATTCGGGTAATTTTTTAGCAGTATCTAAAATTTTGTTTCTCAAAACGCTTGATTTAGCCCCATCTTCTATGGAAGGCGTAGAAATTGTTGTCCCTTTGATAACAAAAATGCTTCCTTTTAAACTTCTTGCCAATTCTTTTTTGTCATTTTGAAGTAATAAATCTGCAAAATCGTTTTCTTGGCAATAAATGTCTAAAATATGATTTACGGGATTTAAGAAATTAATTCTATCGAAAAATGTGTTTGGGACAAAAGACTCACGATACAAATCCATCGGGTAATCCTCAAAACGATATAAATCCTGAATTTCGTGTGCTCTTACAGTAAAATTGATTTTGTTTTTGTGGTATAAAACATCGAATCTTATTCCTAAATTTTCTTGAGGAAATTCTTCTAACAAATTATTAATTTGATTTTCAAAGAATTCTGGCGTAAAACTCAAAGGAATTTCGATACGGCTCATGCGCATCGCTGCCATTAAATTGAAATAATGTAACTCTGCAAACAAAATCTTGTGCGAGATCACCAACAATTTTTCTGTAATGATGAGCCCATTTTGAAAGAAATCATTGTTTAAATCTAGCTGAGCCTCAGATGCTTCAATGATATTCCCGTTAAAATTAATCATAATTGTATTTTTAGGTTAAGAACCTATAATATGTTTTAAATCTTCTAATTGACTAGCCCATAAATCTTTAGCCTCGTCTAATTCATCTTCTTCGGCAAAATCCGTTACAATCAACGAAACATCTCCCGTTAATTCATCTTCTTGGATTTTTAGCTCAAAATAATATTTTGAATCCTCGTCGTGTTCCCAACGAAAACGCACATATTCATCGAATTTAGAACGAATTAAATGAGCTACTTCCTCATAATCGTCCCAAATAAAAGTGAATTTATCGCTTCTTGAGTTTACATTATCGGCAAACCACTCGGAAAGCCCCGATGGTGTTGATATATAATTGTATAAAAAACTTGGCGAGGCTTGTACCGGCACCTCCAATTCATACTTTTTCTTCGACATAGGATTTTAATTATTTTCGCAATATATAAATTAAAAATTATTTCGAAAAAAAGAAAATGAAAATAATTAATCACAAAAATTCACATTTCCAATCAATTTTCTGAATTTCAAACATTTAAATACAATTAAAAATTGATAAATATGTTAATTATCAGCAAAAAATCATTGTATTTCAGAATTTATATAAGCGATTATTTGTTCAATTTCATTGGGGGCAAACCACCTAATATTTTCATCTTTTCGGTACCAAGTAAGTTGCCTTTTGGCAAATCTTCTCGTATTTTTCTTGATTTCCTCAATGGCAAAGTCCAGAGAAATTTCTCCGTCAAAATAATGGAATAATTCTTTGTAGCCCACGGTGTTTAAGGCGTTCAAATTTTTAAATTTATAAAGATTTTTAGCTTCTTCGAGCAATCCATTTTCAATCATAATATCCACTCTACGATTGATTCGGTCATAAATTTCCTCTCGAGATAAAGTAAGCCCGATTTTTATGATATTAAAATTCCTTTTTGATTGATTTTTGGCTAAAAAACCTGAGTAGGCTTTCCCCGTATGGCGAATAACCTCCAACGCACGAATCACACGATGTGGATTTTGAGTGTCCACTTTCTCAAAATAGGCTAAATCTTTATTTTTTAATTCATTTTGTAAAAAATCTAGTCCTTTTTCATTCAAATCAGAATTTAATTGCTCTCGCACACTTGGTGGAATATCTGGAAAATCATCGAGCCCTTGCGTAATGGCTTTTTCATACAAACCAGAACCTCCTGCCATAATCAAAAAATCGTTTTTTTGAAAATATTCAGTTATAAATTCGATCGCATCTCGCTCAAAATCCCCTACTGAATAGTCCTCATGAATATTCAACTGCTGAATAAAATGATGCTTAACCTGCGACAATTCATCTGGACTAGGGACGGCTGTACCTATGCACATTTCTTTGAAAAACTGCCTACTATCACTTGAAATGATTTCTGTATTAAAATGCTTGGCAAGTGCAATGGCTGTTGCTGTTTTTCCAATAGCCGTAGGGCCTACAATTACCACAAGATTCTTTGAATTCATAAACACAAAAATAAAAAAAAGAGGCTGAAAACGAAATTTCAGCCTCTTTAGTATTATAAAAAATTAGAAAATTATTTTTTCTATGTGCAAATTAGATCGCTACTCTTACGAAATCTACGATTGTAACACCAGCTTTTTCTGAATTTACATAATCTTTTACAGAAACTTTGTCTCCCATGATATATTCTTGGTTTACAAGTGTAGTTTCTTTAAAGAATTTGTTTAGTTTACCTTTAGCGATGTTGTCTAACATAGCTTCTGGTTTACCTTCTTGTCTTAATTGCTCTTTAGCAATTTCTACTTCTTTGTCGATAACTGCCTGATCTACTTTAGATTCATCTAATGCAATTGGATTCATAGCAGCTACTTGCATAGAAACATTTTTTGCAACTTCTGCAGCGTTATCAAAGCTTTCGCTAAGACCTACAAGAGCAGCAATTTTGTTTCCGTTGTGGATATAAGAACCTACAAATGGAGCTTCTAATGTTTCGAAGAATTTGATATCTAATTTTTCACCGATTACACCAGTTTGCTCAGTTAATTTATCAGCTACAGTCATTCCTCCCATTTCAGATGCAAGGAAATCTTCTTTAGAAGAGAAATTAAGTGCGTGGTTAGCAAACTCTTTAGCCAAAGCTACGAAACCTTCTCCTTTAGCAACGAAATCAGTTTCACAACCTAAAGCTACGATTGCACCTTTAGTGTTGTCTGCATTTGTAGCAGCGATAACAGCACCTTCAGAGGTTTCTCTGTCAGCTCTTTTTGCAGCTACTTTTTGTCCTTTTTTTCTAAGGAGTTCAATTGCTTTATCAAAATCACCTTCTGCTTCTACTAGGGCTTTTTTACAGTCCATCATACCAGCTCCAGTTTCGTTTCTTAATTTGCTTACTTCAGCAGCTTTTACTTGATATGCCATGTTTTATATTTTAAAATTTGTTATACGAATGTACTATTTTATAATTATTTAAAGTTTAAATAAACATTAAAAATTATTCTTCTTCGTTAGAAGTTTCTGTATCTCCGTCTTTGTTTTGTTTTGCTTTTTCTTTCTCAGCTTTTCTTACAGATAAACCTTCTTTGATTGCATCTGTAACAGTCTGCATAATGATTTCAATAGATTTTGTAGCATCATCGTTTGCTGGGATTGGGAAATCTACTTCTCTAGGATCAGAGTTAGTATCCACCATAGCAAATACAGGAATGTTCAATTTTTGAGCTTCTTTAATCGCAATGTGCTCGTTTACGATATCCACAACGAATAAAGCTGAAGGAATACGAGTCATGTCAGCGATAGAACCTAAATCTTTTTCTAATTTAGCTCTTTGACGATCTACTTGTAATCTCTCTTTTTTAGATAAACTTTCGAAAGTACCATCTTTCTTCATTTTATCGATAGAGTTCATCTTTTTCACAGCTTTACGAATGGTAACAAAGTTTGTTAACATTCCACCAGGCCAACGCTCAGTGATGTAAGGCATGTTTACCTCTGCAGAGTATTTAGAAACGATGTCTTTAGCTTGCTTTTTAGTAGCTACAAACAAAATTTTTCTTCCTGAAGAAGCCATTTGTTGAAGTGCGTTGCAAGCATCTTCTAATTTTACAGCTGTTTTGTGAAGATCGATGATGTGGATTCCGTTTTTCTCCATGAAGATGTAAGGAGCCATGTTAGGATTCCATTTTCTAGTTAAGTGTCCAAAGTGAACACCAGCTTCTAGCAATTCTTTTACGCTTTTTTTTGCCATTTTTTAATTGTTTTAAATTAGTTTACTTTCCGCTAATCAGCAATCAATCCAGTGGTGGTCATGACTTTACATCAATCGCCCGCTGCATTTGGATGCTAAACTAACCGGCTTTTGTTTTATTTTAATTATAATTGTTTAATTTGAATTTGGAAAAAACATTCATTAATTTAAATAGGAAAAGTTTGCCTAGCACGAAGACTAAGCAAACTAATTCTTTCTTCAAAAAATTGAAATATACTTTTCCAACAGAAGATTGATTAACGTTTTGAGAATTGGAATCTCTTACGAGCTTTCTTCTGTCCGTATTTCTTACGCTCAACCATTCTTGGGTCACGAGTAAGCAATCCTTCTGGTTTCAACAACGCTCTAAACTCTTGGTTCACTTCGCAAAGTGCACGAGATAAAGCCATTCTGATAGCCTCAGCTTGCCCAGTAATACCACCGCCGTGTACTAGTACATTTACATCGTACTGGTCTACAGTCTCAGTAATCACGAAAGGTTGCAATACTTTATATCTTAATACATCTGTACCAAAATAAGTTTCTAAATCACGACCATTGATTGTGATTTCTCCTTTTCCTTCTTGGATATAGGCTCTAGCAACAGATGTTTTTCTACGCCCTATTTTATGAGTGATAGCCATATATTTTATTTGAATTCGTTTATATCTATTGTTCTTGGTTGTTGTGCAGTTTGTTCATGCTCTGCACCTTCGTAAATTTTCACATTTTTAAGGATTGCTCTTCCCAATTTATTTTTAGGAAGCATACCTTTAATAGCTTTCTCTACCAATCCAGTTGCATCTTTTGCAAAGAATTGCTTTGCAGAGATACTTCTTTGCCCTCCTGGGAACCCAGTATATCTTTGGTAAACTTTATCAGACCATTTATTTCCGGTCAAATTGATTTTATCTGCATTTACGACTACTACATAATCACCACAATCTGCATGTGGGGTAAAATTAGGCTTATGCTTTCCTCTTAGTAATTTAGCCACTTTAGATGCCAAACGCCCTAGAGACTGCCCTTCTGCATCTACCAACAACCACTCCTTATTAGCGGTTTGCTTGTTTGCTGATATTGTTTTATAACTTAGTGTATCCACCTTTTTGATTTTTAAATAATTATTATGTACTTTTGGATAAAATCGGGTTGCAAATGTAAGAAAAACTTTTAACCCTACAAATTTTTTTATACTTTTTATTTATTATACAATCCCGACCTCTGCTGCCAAGTCAAATTCAATGCGTATTTCTATCAACTCAACATTATTTCTCTAAAACACTATCATCTACGTTTTTTTGTTTCGCATACTTTATAACATATGAATTAAAAAATTCACTCAACAAGAATATAAACATTCAAATCTCCTTCTCTAAAAAAGTATAGAAATTAGAAAATTAACTCAATGCTTTAAGTGTCCATTTTTAAATCTTTACATTTTTTTAGTCATGAAAAAAGCCTTTATTACAAATATTTTTTTCAATTTTGTAAACAAGAAAATTACAAATATGAAAAAACGCACATTTTCAGTGATTTCATTGGCTAGTGTTCTCGCGTTTACCGCTTGCCAAAAGCAACTTTACAAACAGCCCGAAGTTGCGCAACAAGAAATCAACATTACAGCAGAATATGCCCCAAGCCCTGAGCTTACCGAAATAATTGCTCCCTATAAAAAGCAACTTGACCAAGAGATGGACCAAGTGCTTACCTACAATCCTTATGAATTAAATAAAGGAATGAATGCGAATTTGAGCAACCTCCTTGCCGATCAACTGCTTGAAGCGGGGAATAAAATTTTTCAAAAAAAATATCATCACGATATTGATGTAGCTTTGCTCAATGCTGGGGGGATCCGCAGAACTTTTACGCCTGGAAACATCACGGTACGCAGTATTTTTGAGCTGATGCCATTTGAAAATGAAGCCGTGGTGGTAAAACTCAGTGGCAAGGATTTTATAAAAATGATTGATTACCTCAAAGAACACCGCAAAAAAGGACACCCAATTGCTGGTTTAAGCTTTTCGCTTGATGGTCCAGATTTAAACATTATACTTAGCAACAATCGCAAATTTGATGTGAATAAGTCTTACTGGGTGATTACCAACGATTATTTGCAAAAAGGTGGCGATGGCATGACTTTCTTAACTCAGCCCGAAGAAATCGTAAATATCAACGAAAAACTTCGTGATATTTTTATTCAAGAATTTAAGGCAAACGACACTTTACAAATCAACAACAATCCAAGATATTTACCCTAAAATCTATTGACCATGCTTTCAAGAAGAAAATTTTTAGCAACTACATCTGCTGCCACCGCACTTGCACTTTTACCGAGTATTCCTGCGTGGGCAAAGTCTAATGCAAAGAAAATCACTATACTACACACTAACGATCAACATAGTAGAATCGAACCATTTGAAACTTCGGAAAATCCAAAATATTCCAACAAAGGTGGTTTTGCACGCCGTGCAGCATTAATAGATAAAATCAGAAAAGAAGAGCCCAATGTTTTGTTGCTAGATGCAGGCGACATTTTCCAAGGAACACCATACTTCAACTTTTTTGGAGGCGAATTGGAGTTTAAACTCATGTCTAAAATGGGATATGAAGCCTCCACCATGGGAAATCACGATTTTGACAATGGCTTGGCTGGATTTGAGAAACAACTAAAATATGCAAATTTTGATTTTATTTGTTCAAACTACGATTTCACCAACACAATTCTGGACGGAAGAACCAAAAAATATAAAATCATAAATAAAGGCGGGGTGAAAATCGGTATTTTCGGACTAGGAATCGATCCCGTAGGACTCATTAGCAAAGAAAATTATTTAGAAACCAAATATCTCGACCCCGTCGAAATTTCGCAAGAAATGACGCGAATCCTAAAAGATAAAAAATGTGATATGATCATTTGCCTTTCACATATTGGGTACAAGTATGACACACCTAAAATCTCTGATTGTGAACTTGCTACCAAAACTCAAGATATAGATTTAATCATTGGCGGACACACGCACACCTTCCTCCCTCACCCTACCGAAATCATTAACAAAGCTGGAGAACCAACGATTGTGAACCAAGTGGGCTGGGCTGGCTTATATCTTGGGCGACTTGATTTCTATTTCGATACCTTTAATAAGCAACGAAAGGTGGCTACAGCACAATTAGAAATTACGCCAAATATCGTTTAAAATCGAATTTTTATCATGATGCAAGATTTGCCACTTTCGGCAGAAATTATAGAAAAAATCAAAACTTTTGGGAGCGTTTGCGACATAGTTCCTATGAATGCAGGGGGCTCGGGCAGAACTTATTTTCGTGTGTTTTTTGACGAGGGAGAATTTAAAACTTTAATCTTAGTTAAAAACAAAGACACACATGAAAATCAATGTTTTATAAATTTAGCCCAAAAACTTGCACAAATCCCCGTGAATGTGCCTAAAATTCTTTTCTTTGACCAAGGATTTTACTATCTTCAAGAAGATTTAGGCGACAAAACATTACTTAATAATGTATTGGAAAATTCACCTGAAACAGAAAATTATTACAAAAAAACGCTTGAAGATTTAGTAAAATTTCAAATTCAGGGCAATGAATTAATCAATGATGAAGATTTTTTCACGCACAAAAAATTCGATAAAACACTAGTTTACAGAGATTTATTTGGATTTAAAAATTATTTCCTTGATTTGTCTCAGCAAGTTTATGCCGAAGACAAATTGCTCTCAGATTTTGACACGCTTGCCAATTCAATAGAAACTGCCAAATATCAATTTTTAATGTATCGTGATTTGCAAGGCAGAAATGTAATGCTTCACAACGAAAATATATACTTCATTGATTTTCAAGGTGCCATGCGGGGTTCTTGCGCATATGATGTGGTATCGCTTTTGTGGCAAGCTAAAGCTAATTTAAGCCCTGAGCTTAGACAAAAATTATTGAATTTTTATATTTCTGAGCTTAAAAAAGTAATCCCCAATTTTGATAAAAATGCATTTTTAAACGAATTTAATACTTGTTTAATTCTCAGACTTTTACAAGTTTTAGGCGTGTATGGTCGTTTGGGCTGGATTTACAAAAAAGAGCATTTCTCATCTAGCATTTCACTAGGAATCAAAAACTTAGAAGAATTACAAAATTTAGATTTAATCAAAAATTCTTTAGCCTTAAAAGATATTTTTAAAAATTTAAACAAAACTGAAATCATAAATCCCCTATAATGAATAAATTAAATATAAATGTAAGAAGTTTTTCGTACCGAGAGGAAATTCCACAAGATCCTTCTGGGAATGGTGGTGGCTTCGTTTTCGACTGTCGTGGGATTCTAAACCCCGGGCGCATCGACGAATACAAAAAACAAACGGGGCGAGACCAAGGCGTAAAAGATTTTTTACTGACCAAAACCGAAATGCCAAAATTCATTGAACTGATTCAGAACTTAATAGACATCACAGTAAAAGATTATATCGCTCGAGGTTTCACCAATTTGGAAATTAATTTTGGTTGCACAGGAGGGCAACATCGTTCGGTTTTTGCGGCGGATCGCATCAGCGATTATCTGCGTGAAAATTACCCAGACGATGTGGATGTGAAAACCGCACACACCGTGCAAGATGCAAAAAACTGGCAAAATGGATAATATCACGGCAATGATTTTTGCGGCGGGCTTGGGCACTCGCCTGCGTCCATTTACACTCACGGCTCCCAAAGCACTTTTCCCCATCAATGGCAAACCGCTTTTGCAACGAAACATTGAGTATGCTCAGTCTTTTGGGATTCAGCGATTTGTTATTAATGTCCACCATTTTTCAGACCAAATTCTTAATTTCCTAAAACAGCACGACAACTTTGGGGCGGAAATTCTGATTTCTGACGAGACCGACGAATTGCTTGAAACAGGAGGCGGCTTACTCAAAGCAAAAAATTTACTTGGAAATCAAGATTTTTTAATTTTAAACAGCGATATCCTAACCGACATTAACCTTAAACAACTTATTGATTTTCACAAAAAAAACAATGCATTAGCAAGTTTAGCGGTAAGCGATCGGGAAAGTACTAGAAAACTGCTTTTTGATACGCAAAATAGATTGTGTGGCTGGCGAGATCTGAGGAACAATCAAGAAATTATTGCCAGAGAGAACCTCTCCAAATCTTTAGCATTCAGTGGAGTGCATATGCTTTCTCCTTTATTTTTTGAGAAAAATAGATTTTCGGGCAAATTTTCTATCATGAAATCTTATTTAGATTTAATGACCGATGAAAATATTTTAGGCTTTGCGCACAATGCCAAGGTTTTAGACATAGGCAAACCAGAAGCCACAACACTTGCCGAAAAATATTTTAAATAATTTTTTTGTAATTAAATTTTTTGTTCTATATTTGCAGTCCAGTTGAAACGGAGACCCATGGTGTAACGGTAGCACACCGGTTTTTGGTGCCGTTTGTCGGGGTTCGAATCCCTGTGGGTCTACATTAATTTAATTAAAAGCCATCTGATTGTCAGGTGGCTTTTTTTTTCATATTATTTTTATATATTTGTTAATCTAAAATTCAAACAAATGCAAAATCTAGAAAGACAACTACAAAAAGAGAAAAAGAAAAATTTATTTCTGACTATTATCCTAGCCTTGGTGTTAGTGATTTATCTTTACAACACTTATTTTGGTGGGTAACTTAACTAAACCATTTCATTTATGATCTTAGCTTTTAATGCTTCATATTCACTATCGGATATGAGTTTATCATCAAGCATCTTTTTAGCTTCAGCTAATCGTGTAGAAGGAGATGCTTTTTCTGTATCAGCACCATTCAATCCACTTCCAAGTGATTGATTCATTTGCATGCCTCCAGATTTAGCTCTCAATTCCTCCAGTCCTCTTATTCTTCGTTTTTCTCTCCAAATTTGCTCTTGTTGCTGAATCAACCTATAAATTTGATACACACGCTCTTTTTGAAAACCAACCAATTTTAAAATATAAGCACCAATATTTTTATCGATAGATAAATCTGTAGACGCGTATTGTGAGATAGATAAATCCGCACCAAAAATTCCAACTTCTAACTTGACATCTCCAATATCTTGCCATCTCATATCTATAAGATCATACCCCATAATTAATTTTCGTTTCATTAAAATAAATCGCCCAGAAGTTACAGCAATAATATCTCGACGCTTGATTAAAGGGAACAAATTTCCACCTGTAAGAATTGGAAAAATTGTATACAATCTTTTTTGGCAAGCTATAGCTTCTATTTTCTCACCTTCTACTAAATTTAAATAAAGATTCTCTTGGACTCTTTCGATTCGCGAACTACTTTTTACCTCCTCCATAATTTCTATTGTTTAAATAAAATATTTACACAAATAACACAATAACTTGACAACTTACAAAAAATATATAAAAGTAATCAATTGGTATTAAAAGATAGTTTATTAAGAACATCTTAATCCAGATAAACTTGCTTTTATCTCAAAAAACATTCTTTCATAAAATAAACTACACATCAATTTGGGTATTGATATGATAATTACTAATTATTTTTCTTAAAAAAAGCATATCCTTAATTATTTTAAAATTACTTTAACCTCATTTTCTGATATATTAAATTTTTGCATAATACTTTTAATCCTATTCATGCAAGTTGATGCTGATATATTTATATGAATAAAAAACATTTCATCATTTAATTTTTTTTCCTTACTATAAAACCTTCCTTCAAAATTCTTATAGCGATTTGATAAATCTGAGTTAAATTCAAAAATTTCTTTTAACCTTCTCCATTTAACAATAATATCGCTATTTTTAAATAGCAGTTCTTGATTGTCTAATATAAAATTAAAATCAAAATTCTGACTTTCTCTTAAATATTTAAGAAAACTTACAAAGATGTCTTGCCAAGTATTTACTTCTATAACTTCTTTAAAAACATGTAACTCCTTTGGTTTATTTCCTTCTGCCATTTCATTTGCGTCTATGTCTAGTGGAGAAAATGACACATCTTCTACTGTTTTTGTATTCCAATTAGCTTTCTCCTTATACTCATCAGGAATCTCAAATGTAGATAAAAACCATTTTATCATATTTTTTTGATGTTCAATTATACTTTCTTCATTCCATATATTTTTATCTATAATTCCTAATCGATAAGACAATGAAGATGTTCTAATCTTATCTTTTTTTTCCTCAAAAGATTTATTACCTATTTCACTATTAAATTCTGTCAGTATTAAGTTACCTATATTGTGAATGTATTTTTGATGAATTTCATTTGATTTTTCCCCCAATTCAACCTTCCAACTGTCTCCTAATGTTTGAGGCATTATATGTTCTATCGTTATTTTAGAATCTCTAAAATCCACTGCAACCTTAGTATTATGCTCCTCTATTTTCCCTAGTATGAGCTTTGAATATTGCTTTAAGCCTTTGTAAAAATTTAACGAAGTTAAAGAATCTTTCATTTCATTGTCATTTGGCAATCTTAATCTATAAAACATATTAGTTAACAACTCAAACATTGTTAAATCACCATTTTTTATAAGCTCAATCTTTTTAACAAGAGGAATTATATTTTTATTTTCCCCTTGAGTTAACCCCAAAACTCTCCTCCTTATCAAATATGTTCTAATTGCTGTCAATGTGGATATAAGAATATCATCTGTTAATTTGATATCATTTTTTTCACTTTGATGAAGATCTAACAACCCCAAGACAAAAGGCTTAAAAGCCTCTGATTTAATATCATGAAAAATATTCCTGAGTAATTCTTTTATTTTTTTATCATTTAATTTATTTGGAGATATAATATCTGTCACCACTTCTGTTATTATCCATTTATAAAAAACTACAAAATGTACTATATCATCTATAAAATTCTCATGATCATTAAATTCCTTTTCTACAAAACTTTTAAAATATTGGTATAGCTCTTTTGTATTACTATCATTGACTATCTTCAATGAACTTGCTGTTTTATACTGTAAATAATCTCTAAAAAATTTTGATGTATTCTCATTTAAAATAGCTTCTATTTTAGGATGCCAGATTCCTTCATATATCTCAGATTGTTTATTACTTTCCATGTTAAGCAAAACAAAATTTCTCACAAGATCAGACAAGGTCAAGGGCTTCCCCAAAGAATTTAATGTTTCAAATATTATTTGAGGATCTTCTCCTTTGTAGGGTCTTTCATCTAAAAAAATCACAGCAACATTCATTTTTTGAATAGCTCTAATATAATGCTCTAGTTTTATTTGTGGCGATTCTCTTTTTCGATCACCTATAAGTTTTTTAAAAAAATCATACGCATTTTTTATTACTCCAGGTTTTGGTTCTAGCTTATTAACTAAGGCTTTATAAGAATCCCAATCTTTTGTAACCTGCTTCAATTTTATTTTATCTTGAAAAGTTGATGAATTATTTATTAGATATGTTTGATGTATATAATTTTCATTTTCATCATCAAAATCAGAATCCCTAAGTGCTATTAAAAATAATAATGTTGTAGTTAATCTTTGTTGCCCATCTACTATGATAGACTTATTGGCAAAACCAGCTTTTTCTTCTTTAATAACGATTGTGCCAAAAAAGTGTTCCAATTTATTTTGTTGTCTAATATCTAATTCTGATTCAATGATCCTTGATACATCACTAAAATATCTTTCAAGTTCTGGTCTACCCCAAGCGTAAGCTCGCTGAAATGGAGGTATAAAAAAAGACGTCGCATTTTTTGCTAAGACATCATTAATAGAATGACTTTCTGTTTTCATTTATTAGAATTTATATCTCCGACAAATATAAGTAAAACTACTTTATTTTATCAAAACAAATCACAAAAACTCTTAATTTTCCCAAAAACAAAAAACGCCCCACATAAGGGCGTTTTAATATCAATAAAAACCAAATTATTATTTTGTAGCGTTGCTACCTGAAGTGATTAAGGCAGAGAAATCTTCGATGTTTAATGAAGCTCCTCCCACAAGTCCACCATCGATGTCTGGCTGAGAGAATAATTCGTCTGCATTGCTAGGTTTTACACTTCCTCCGTAAAGGATTCTTACAGCCTCTGATGTTTCTTGATCAAATAAACTTCTTAATAAAGCTCTGATTTCAGCGTGCATTTCCTGAGCTTGCTCTGGCGTAGCAGTTTCACCTGTTCCAATTGCCCAAACTGGCTCATAAGCAATGATTACATCTTTCATTTGCTCTTTTTTCACATTTTTAAGTGCAGCTTTCAATTGTTCAGACACTACATCTACATGCTTGTTAGCTTTTCTTTCTTCAAGCACCTCTCCACAACAAAGAATTGGCGAAATATTAGCAGCCAAAGCTTTGTCTACTTTTTTTCCGATTTGCTCGTTGGTCTCTCCAAAGATTGAACGACGCTCTGAGTGCCCAATGATTGAATATTTTACTCCAATTGAATTTAAAATATCGGTAGAAATCTCTCCTGTGTAAGCTCCTGGTTCAAATTCAGAAACATTTTGAGCAGAAATCTCCGCATTGCTTTGGAAAATCTCCGCTGCGTTTAGCAAATAAGTAGCAGGGGGTGCTACGATCACTTCACATTTTGGGTTTCTTGACGAAACAAAGCTATTTACACCAAGCAAAAGCTCTTTAGCCTCTGCCCAGTTTTTATTCATTTTCCAGTTTCCTGCTACGATTTTTTTTCTCATGATTTAATTATATTTTATCTATATTCTTCTTCTGTTTTATTCACATCTTCCGCAATAGGCATAGTTTCTGGTTCGGCACCGTTTTGTGGAGTTATTTTCACCACTTTTTCAATTACTTTTTTGCGTTTTTTCTGTGCATAGCCCATAAATCCGCCCAAAAGCAAACCTATACCTAGCCCTAAGAATCCTGCAATATAAAATTCTTTTGCGGTATAATCTGGTGCCTGAAGGATGTATAAAATCAATCCTACAACTAGCAAAACTAAACCTATAATTGTTGAATATTTCATTGTTTTCTAATTTTTGTAAAGTTAAATATTTTAAATGATTATATAAAATTTTACTGCTTTTCTATGATTGAAATCATTTTAAGCAAAATCTCGCTGGCGAATGGCTTCGTACAAAAACGCACCACAGGCTACTGAAACATTTAAAGAACCTATTTCTCCAAGCATCGGCAATTTGGCTAAATGATCTGCCTTTGCGAGCAACTCCTCGCCCACTCCATCACCTTCGTTCCCCATTACAATAGCAAGCGGCTTGGTTAAATCGGTATTGTAAATCGTATCATCGGTTTTTTCCGTAGCACACACAACAGAAACTCCGCTCAATTGCAAGAAACTCACCACTTCTTTCAACGATTTTTCTCTACACACGGGGATTTTAAACAAAGCTCCAGCTGATGTTTTCAAGGCATCTTCGTTGATGGCTGCCGCCCCACGCTCTGGCACCACAATGGCATGCACACCACAGCATTCAGCGGTGCGGGCAATGGCCCCAAAGTTTCGCACATCGCTCAATCTATCCAAAATCAAGAAAAACGGATTTTCTCCTTTTTCGTACACGAGAGGCAAAATTTGGTCTATTTTATAAAATTCAATGGGCGACAAATACCCAAAAATCCCTTGATGGTTCTTGCGGGTAAGCTTATTGAGTTTTTGCACGGGAACATACTGCATCGGAATCCCCAACGCTCTGGCTTTACGCAAAACCTCGCTCGCCAATTCGCCTTGCAAGCCTTTTTGCACAAATAGTTTATCTATGGTTTTGCCAGAATCTATGGCTTCTAACACAGGATGAAGCCCAAAAATTTTATTATCATTTTTCATACAGCAAAGGTACTTTTTTTAATTCAGATTTTTTAATTTTTTAGCTTAAATCCATTTCCAAATCATTTATTAGCTTAGATTTTTGTATCTTTGCAAAAGGTTTTTCAGCACAAAACAAATTGGCTTTAAGGCTAAATTTTGCTTGATTTAAACCTTAAAAATTACATCATGAATTATATTGAATACAACTTTAATATTGTACCTCCTCAGCCATTTAGCGAGATTTTAATCGCACTACTTTCTCAAGCTGAATTTGAATCTTTTGAAGAAACAGCGACTGGGTTAAAGGCTTATATCTTAAAAGATTATGACGACGAGGAATTTGTAAAAGACCAAGTTGCAGAACTCGACACCGCCGAAACCGTGTACGAAAGAACAGAAATAGAACCCGTAAACTGGAACAAAGAGTGGGAAAGTAATTTCTCGCCTATCAACATCAACGATGCGTGCTACATTCGTGCTGAATTCCACGAGCCACATCCCGATGCTCCGTATGAAATCGTGATTCAGCCCAAAATGTCTTTTGGCACAGGGCACCACGAGACCACGCATTTAATGGTGGAATATCTTTTAAACCTAGATTTAGACCAAAAATCTGTACTTGATATGGGAACGGGAACGGGCATTTTGGCGATTTTGAGCAAAATGCGTGGGGCTAAATCTTGTTTGGGTATCGATATTGATGAATGGTCGTACGAAAATGCGGTAGAAAATGCCGAACGAAACAATGTAGAAGTTAGTTTTATAAAAGGTGGTGCTGAATCCATTCCAGACGAAAAATTTGATTTGGTTTTGGCAAACATCAACAAAAATATTTTAAAGGCAGATATGCCTTTTTACATCAATGCACTAAAACCTAATGCACAATTGATTTTGAGTGGATTGCTTGATATCGATGAGCAAGAAATGATTCAATTTGTAGAAGGTTTTGGATTAAATTTTGTAGATAAGAAAGAACGAAACGAGTGGATTGCTCTCCGTTTTGAAAAAGCTTAAAAAATGACACAGAATCCATATTTTAACACACAAACCGAAACATTAGAAGACATCGCGGTGCTTACCGAAACCGAGAATGCTTACCGTATCATTCTGCACAATGATGATGTAAACACCTTTGATTGGGTGATTGAATGCTTGGTCAAAATCTGCCAGCACACGCCTATTCAAGCGGAACAGTGTGCTATGATTGTGCACTACTCTGGCAAGTGCGATGTGAAATCTGGTGACAAAGATACACTTATCCCGATGTGTTCTGCCTTGCTAGATAGCGGACTTTCGGCGGAGATTGTTTAGTTTTAAAAATTGAAATTTTGCGAATTTTAGCCATAGATTACGGAAAAGTAAAAACGGGACTCGCCGTAACAGATCCCCTGCGCATCATTGCCTCGGCATTGGACACAGTGCCTACCAAGGATTTGATGCCGTATCTTGAAAAATATTTTGCGACCGAGCCCGTGAGCGATGTGGTGATAGGTTTGCCAATGCGTGCACACGGCGTGCCTGGAGAAATTGAAGAAGACATTCAGATTTTCATTCAAGATTTTCAGAAAAAATACCCGAAAATCAATATTCACAGAGAAGATGAATCCTACACCTCCATACGAGCGGCAGAAGCGATTTTTATGAGCGGCGCAAAAAAGAAAAAACGACGAGACAAAACCATCATCGATCGCGTGAGTGCCACATTGATTTTGCAATCTTTCATGGAACGAAACGGCTAAAAAATAATATAGATTTCGCCCTATTTTTTTATTAAAAATTCGGTTGAAATTCATTTTTTAGCTTTAATAAAAAAAAATCATTTTCTGGAGGATTTTTTCTTTCAGAATTAAAAGAAAATTAAAAATTTATAATTTAAAACATTTAAAGAAATGATATTAGATATTCGCGCATATGGCGACCCTGTTTTAAGAAAAAAATGCGAAGACATTGATAAAGATTATCCGCACCTCAACGAGTTGATTGAAAACATGTTTGAAACCATGTACACAGCCAATGGCATCGGGATTGCAGCACCTCAAGTAGGGCTTCCGATTCGCCTTTTTGTGATTGACATTACTCCTTTTGCGGAAGATGAAGAGTACGAGAACATAGCCGAGGAGCTTAAAACTTTTAAAAAAGTATTTATCAACGCTCACAAAATCGAGGAAACTGGCGAGCCTTGGAAATTTAACGAAGGGTGTTTAAGTATCCCAAATGTGCGCGAAGATGTAGCTCGCCCAGAGAGCATTACGCTACGCTACTTAGATGAAAACTTTGTGGAGCATACCGAAACTTTTTCGGATATATTTGCGCGTGTCATTCAGCACGAATACGACCACATAGATGGTGTTTTGTTTACCGACTATTTGAGCAATTTTAAGAAAAAATTGGTGAGCAAAAAACTGGATAAAATCAGCAAAGGGAATGTAAATGTAAAATATAAGATGCGTTTTCCGAAATAAATTTTATATTTGCCATCACGAAAAAAATTTTAATACTAAAACATAAAAGATGAAGATAGAAAAAGTAATTGCAATCTCAGGAAAGCCAGGTTTATACAACCTAATTTCTCAAACCAAAAGTGGTTTTATTGCAAAAAACTTAGACGACGGAAAAAAATCAAGCATTCCAGCATCTTACAATGTAAGTTTGCTTAGCAATGTAGCGATTTACACCCATACAGAAGAAGTTCCATTACGCGAAGTTTTCAAAAAAATCTACGAAAAAGAAAACGGAAAAGAGTGCATAAGCCACAAATCTCCAGAGAGCGAATTGCGTGCTTATATGCAAGAGGTGCTTCCTGAATACGACGAAAGCCGTGTGTACCACTCAGATCTTAAAAAATTATTCCAATGGTACAATATTTTGCTTAAAAACGATTTATTGACTCCAGAAGAAAACGAAGAAACTGAAAACGCTAAAAGCGAAGAGGAATAAGATTTTAAATAAATTAATAAATCTATAAAGCCCAAAAATTAGTTTTTGGGCTTTTTTTTGTACCTTTCTGCCAAGAAAATATGCCATGATGCACACTAGAGAAGAAAAAATGCAAGCTTTCGGGCGATTGCTCGATATTTTAGACGATTTAAGAGAAAAATGCCCTTGGGATAGAAAACAAACCTTGCTCAGCCTACGCCATCTCACACTAGAAGAGGTTTACGAATTAGGCGATGCTATTTTAAACAACGATCTCCCTGAGCTTAAAAAAGAAATCGGCGATGTGATGTTGCACCTCATCTTTTACGCCAAAATCGCCGAGGAGCAAAAGGCTTTTGATATTGCAGATGCCATACATGCCGAATGCGAAAAATTGATTTTCCGCCATCCGCATATTTATGGTGATGTGCAAGTGCAAGACGAGGAAGAAGTAAAACGAAATTGGGAAAAACTAAAACTAAAAGAAGGTAATCGTTCTGTACTGGCAGGTGTCCCTAAAGGTTTGCCCGCTATGGTGAAAGCCTACCGCATTCAGGATAAGGTAAAAGGCATTGGCTTTGATTTCCCTACACCCGAGGAGGCTTTCAGCAAAATAGAAGAAGAAATTGCAGAGTTTAAGGCCGAGACTGACAAGCAAAAGCAAGAAGACGAGCTGGGCGATGTGCTTTTTTCAATTATAAATTATGCCCGCCAAATAGGGATCAATCCAGAGAATGCACTAGAAAGAACCAATCAGAAATTTATTAATCGTTTTCAAAAAATGGAAAATTTGGCAGAAAACGAAAAGGTAAATTTGTCAGATTTATCGATAGAACAGCTTGATTTATTGTGGGAAAAGGCAAAAAAAGAACAAAATCAATAGTTTGCACAATAATTGATTTACCCTAATTAATCAAAAAATTTAGAAATATTTATGGCATATATAGATTATTATCAAATACTAGGGGTGGACAAAAATGCCAGCGAAGCCGACATCAAAAAAGCTTATCGCAAATTGGCAAGAAAATACCACCCAGACTTGAACCCAAACGATAAGGAGGCTCAACAAAAATTCCAGCAACTGAACGAGGCTAACGAGGTGCTGAGCAATCCTGAAAATCGTAAGAAATATGATGAGTATGGCGAAAATTGGAAACACGCTGAGGAGATAGAAAAAATGAGACAGCAACAGCAAGCCTATGGCGGTGGCAATCCGTTTGGTGGTGGGCAAGCTTGGAGCGAATCCTATGACGGAAATTTTGAAGAAGGTAATTTCTCTGACTTCTTCAGCGATTTATTTGGCAGTCGTGCTGGTGGTAGTGCACATTTTGGCAGAGGTAGCCGTACAAGAAAATTCCGAGGACAGGATCTTTCTGCTGAACTGCAGCTTAGCATGCGAGATGTCTACACTACGCACAAACGCGAGCTGAATGTGAATGGTAAAAAAATCAGAATTACAATTCCTGCAGGTGTAGAAGATGGGCAAAAAATTAAGCTAAAAGGCTACGGCGGCGAAGGCGTGAATGGCGGACCAAAAGGAGATTTGTACATTACCTTTAACATTGCGCAAGATCCCGAGTTTAAACGCCAAGGCAATGATTTGCACAAAACTCAAAAATTGGATTTATACACCGCTGTTTTAGGCGGAGAAATCTTGGTTAAAACTTTTGATGGCGAAGTGAAATTAAAAGTAAAACCAGGCACACAAAACGATAGCAAAGTAAAATTGAAAGGAAAAGGTTTCCCTAAATACAAAAAGGCAGGAGAATTTGGTGATTTAATCATCAATTACCAAGTGGAAATTCCTACGCAATTAAGCGATGAACAAAAAGAATTGTTTGAAAAACTAGCTAAACTTTAAAAATCATGGAAATAAAATATATCAAAATATCTGATTATTGTAAGAACACGCAGATTGAGCGTACTTTCATCAGCGATCTGCAGGACGAGGGAATTCTCGTTTTGCAACAGGTGGACAATGAGTATTGTATTGAAGAGGATATGCTAGAAGAGCTTGAAAAATACAGTCGCTGGCATTATGATTTGGGCGTGAACCTTGCAGGAATCGATGCGATGCGCCACATGCTACAAAGAATGCAACAAATGGAACGAGAAATTCAATCGTTGAAAAACTCGTTGCGATTTTTTGACAAAGACTAATTTAATTCATAAGAAAAGAAAGCTATCTCAATATCTAGAGATAGCTTTTTTATTTTTAATCATAATGAAATCTACATTTGGCAATCAGGATTTTATCTTCTTCGTAACGGTAAATTAAACAATGTTCATCATCAATTCTGCGTGACCAAAATCCTGAATATTTATGTTTTAATGGCTCAGGTTTGCCAATACCTTCAAAAGGCGTGCGCGAAATATCTTTCAACAAAGCATTGATTCTTTTAAGCTTTCGTTTATCGTCTTTTTGCCAATATAGATAATCTTCCCAAGATTCATCTACAAAAATATATTTCATAATTAATCTTCAATCAGTGTTTTCTCAAATGATTCTCCTGATTTCAATTTTGCTATTGCAGCATCTAGACGCTGTTCGTTTTTGCGAGAAGACAGTTCATAATTTGTCGCCATCAAAGAATTATACTCATCAAGCGACAAAACCACGATTGCAGATTCTTTTCCACGATTAATGATTAAGGTTTCAAAGTTTTTTGCAACCTTGTTTAAATAGGATTTTAAATCTTTTCTAAATTCTGAAATATTGGTAACTAGCATTGCAATCATTTTTAGTTATGTACAAATTTTAATTCAAACAAATTTTAGTAATGATAAAGAATCCGTTTAATTATAATTTAAACCCAAAAGTTACATAAAAAGTACGCGGGTCTGATGGGATAATCCCTGGTCCTGGATAGCCCGTGGCACGACGCACAAAATAATAATCATTAAGCAAATTGTTGATTCCCGCCTCGAGTTTATATCGCTTATAGGTGTACGAGGCAGAAAAATCCATAATGCCATAGGCAGGGATTGCCCCACGGATTCCGTAAGTGTCTTCTTGCTTGAGCTGTGGCGAGTTGCTATCGTCTGAAAACTGCTCCGAAACATACATGTACTGCAATGCGGCTAGGAAATTTTTATACCCAAAATTGATTCCCGTTTTTAAATTTACTTGTGGATTAAATTGCACTCGCTTCCCTTCTACCCCAACGATTTTTGATCTAATGTATTTAGATTCAGAAAAAGATGAATTTACAAAGCCTGTAAACATGAGCGAGCGATTGGCTACTCTAAAGGCTCTCAAAAAATCTGCCTCGGCAAAAAACTCCAAACCATAAATAATGGCATCTCCCACATTTGCCCTCACGCTTTTGGCATCTGCTGGGCGTATGTAATTCCCTATTTTATCTAGATACCACAATCCAAAAATATTGGTATCATAAGAAATAAATCGATTGAAGTTTCCTCTGAAGCCTAAATCTGCCGTAAATCCGTTTTCGTCTTTGATGTTTTTGTCCACTTCAAACGAAGGATTGGTGGTATGCAAATCACTGAATGTCACAGAACGATAGTTTTGAGACAGGTTTCCATACACTTCCAAGAAATCGGTGGGTTTATAGCTGGCTCCTATTCCCAAAAGTACCAAACTTCTTTTGTAATCAATATCGTCTTTTATCAAATCGTTTTGGATAACAATTCCTGCCAAATTTTTCAACACATAGCGAAATGCACCATCAGCCTGCGTATCAATGTATTCAAATCTAATTCCTGGTGTGATGGAAAATTTAGGCGTGATTCTAAAAATATTTTCTCCAAAAACGGCTAAATTCAAATTCGGATAAGTGAAATCGCTCTGGTGCGGATAATCGGGCGAAGTTTTTGTATCAAAATTGAAATCGGCGTCGGCTCCTTTTGTCCCAGGTCCTTGGCGCGACTTGTTGCGTGATTGGTAGTATTTTGCCCCCACGAGTAGCACATTTTCTTTATTAAAGAAATTATATTTTGTCAATAATCTTGCTTCCGCTCCCCAGTTCACAAAATCGCCCACGATTAAATCTCTCGCCTCATTAGGATTATCTGGTTGCCCCACGCGTTGCACTCGGAATCCCACTGTTTTTCTATCCGCCTTTAGCCCAAAGGTATTAAGGTCAAAAGCTGTTTTCTCGCTAAATTTATGATGAAAATTTAAATTAAATAAATTCCAATCTACCTCAAACCAGTTTCTGGAACGATTGCTAAATGTGGGATTCTCGTAAAACATTTTATCGGTGAGCCCGCCCGCTTGTTGTGCTAAATAATGGAAATAAGTGTATTCAAACTTTACACTCGTATTTTCGTTAAATTGATATTTAAATGCACCAAAGGCATTATTGGAATTAAAATTAGAATTAGGACGAAACCCATCGCCTTGTTTGTGATTGTAAAAAGTATAATAAGAAAATTTACCCAGCGTGCCCTCCAAACTATTGAACGAGGTAAATAAATTATACGAACCTATCGTTTGTCTTGAATTGAGCAAAATCTTTTTGCGTGAGGTGGGTTCTTTAAATTTAAAATTAATCATTCCACCAAACTGCGTTCCGTATTGCAAAGATGCCGCTCCACGAATGATTTGCACCTCTTGCAATGCCTCTGTGGGCGGCGTGTAGTAGCTTTCGGGATAGCCCAACACATCGGCACTGATGTCGTAGCCATTTTGTCTTGTATTAAAATTGGCAGTTCGGTTGGGATCCAGTCCGCGCCCTCCAATTCCGAGCTGCAACCCACCATCGTTGTAATCATAAATATTGAGCCCCACCACTTGGTTATACACTTGGCGTGCATTATTGGTTGCAAGGTTTGCTGTTTTTTGATCCACAAGCACCACTTCGGTCTTTTTCCCTGCGAGGATAGAGGTTCCCTCCACCTCTTTCATGTGCCTGAGCGTGAAAGCCTTTTTGCGGTGCGCCTGCGCCTCCACTTGGTTTAGATTAATGGTTTCAATACTATCCTTTTTTGCTTTTTCTTTGGACTGAATTTGTGCCGAAATGGGCAAACAAATCAACAAAGAAAATATACTATAAACCTTTGATTTCATGATTAAATGGTAAAATAAATGTTTTATGTTTCCAAGAATCTTTTTCTTGGGCTAAATCCACCGTAGGATCAATATACTGCACACTTCCACGCCCGTTGAGCGCGACATAACTTTGTGCAAAAACTTGCGGATTTTCGTAACCTCTTTTCTTAAATTCTTGGGCTAAATATTGTGCAAATTCAATGATAAAATCGGGCTGAAACGACATTTGCTTTTCTTGAAACGGCGTGAGGTAATCTCTCGCCTCTACAATCGTTCTTCTGTCTGAATTTTTATCTTTAATGATAAATGAAGTGTAGCCCGCTTTTTCCATCAACATCACTCGCCACGAAAATCGGAATCCCTCCTCTGTCCAAAACAATTCGCCTGGATACAATAAATATCTAAACGGAAAAACAATTTGCACGATAAAAAATAGCACAAAAAGCACTTGAATCGGGCGATTTAAAAATGCGGGATATTTATATGGAACTTCGCTTGTTGCAATCTTTTTAAAATTCAATTTTCGAAGGATTTTTCTCAGAAAATCAATGAATCGCTGGTGATATTTGGCATCAAAAAAGATAAGTGTAGAACCTATCATGATGAACGGGAACATCCCGATTGGGAATAAAATTCGTGTAAAAATATGAAAGAATAAAACGAATAAAAATCCTATAAATCTCGTTTTTCTATTAAACAATAAAAACGGAATGGCTAAATCATAAATCGCTCCACCCCAAGACATAAAGTACAGAAACCATGTTTGCGAAAATAATTCGCCCACAATTGGCATTTCGTGGTGTGGTGGCAACCAGATTTTAAGTGGCATGGCATTGAACAACCAATCTGAATTTAGTTTTGCCAAACCTGCATAAAAATAAACGATACTCAGCATAAACTGCACCGAAAAAATCGTCCATCGCGGAATGTATTTTTTCTCCGATTTCTTGAGATAGGCATCTACCGAAAAATACGCATTGGCGGGCAAAAAAATCATTAAAAATGCCATTAAACTAATGAAATAATAATGATTGAGATAAGTGGTTTTATCCATCAGCTCGGTGTAGGTAAACGACAGAAAAAACAAAATCGCTGAAAATCGATATTTATAGCCCAATGCAATGCCCAATGCTGCCAATGCACAAATGGCAAAAAGCACATAAGTATATATGCCTAAAGGCTTTACCCATTCAAATCCATAGTAGGAAAAGAAAAATCTGGGCTTAATGTAAAAATCCTCGATCCAGCCATTGTGCCAAAAACGAATGATGCTGGCAAACATCATCGTCCCGAAAATCATTCTAAAGACGCTGAGTGGAGCAGCAGAGGTATTTTGCGCTAAATAATTTTTAACTTTAACGAACATTGTTTAATCCTTTGAAATCAAAACACTTAATCCCCGTCTCCATCTACATATTGCACAGAAACACCCATTGCTTGGAACATATCCACTTTTAGATTAATTATATTTGATTGGATAATGTCATGCAACTCTAGCATGGCTTTGTTATTCGTTTTTATCAACTCATACTCTGTGGCATGTTCGCTTATTTTCTTTGTATAATTGATGGCTTCATCAAATTTTGAATTGATGGCTTGTGCTATATCTTTACCTCCTGTTACTTTATGGTATTTATCTAGATAAGTTCTAAATCCTAAGCCAACTGGCTGATCTACAAAGCGTCTTCCGTTGAAGAAGTTTTGCATGGTTTCTAGCGATTTTATGAGCAAAGGAAACGAAAGTTGCGGATTGTAGCGAGATTCCACATCATTGGGATAAGCCTTTCCTGTTGCGGCACCAGATGGGAAACGCACTTTTCCGTTTCGCATATATTTCTCATAATAAAGTAAATAATCATTGGCTAAAACATTGATAGAAGATACCGCCGAATTTCCATCGTTTTGGATAAATTTCCCTCGATAAGAGGTATCCCAATCATCTACAACTAGTTGCGTAATTTGTTGCAATCTATCCACAACAGCTACCAAGTATTTTTTATACTTATCATCTTGGTATTTTTCTACAATTTTCTCTGGAGAGTCTGCCACTCCGTTTACTAAATAGTCCAATGCAGGAAGCCCTTGCTGTGTGTTGGTATCTGGCAATTTTAAGTTAAGATTTTGGCTTTGTATATTTTGCTCAATCCTAGTAACATTGGTGGGATAAATATTGGTATAAAATCTTAAATCCACAGCTTTGGCTTTGCCCATTTCAAACGGAGCCACTGTTTGCCAAAGTAAATAAGTTTGGCTCAACGCATTTTTGAGTTTTGCCAAATTCTCGGTAGAAGGCGATTGTACAAAAGCCTCCGTTTCTGTTTTAAGCTGAATAATGGACTGATTGTATGTCTTATAATTTGGAATAATGATATCATCAGCCCAATGCGTAAGTGTTGCTTTTCTATTAAATTCTTTTATGCATTGCTCACATGTGGAAGGTCCCGAATCCTTTCGGCTATCTGAAGAGGAACAAGCTGAAAGTAAAATACTTGCTAAACTTAATAAAAATAATTTTTTCATCTATATTTATTTAGATTGAATACAAATATAAATAATTTTTATTACACAACAATTAAAACCTATAAAATTCAAATGCTATATCTCTCAATTTCACGGGCTTTTTTTATAATTATGTATCTTTGCACCACTTTTTAAATACAAACCATGAAAAACGACAATATAGTAGAGAATATTGAATTACATTATTTAACGGTGGAAGATTATCCACAACTTTTGACTGCGATGCAGGAATCTTATCAAAGCATGCCTCATCTAGTTTGGGAGAAAAAACAAATCAAAAAGTTGATTAAAATCTTCCCTGAAGGGCAAGTGGCGTTGAAGGTGAACAATGAAATTGCTGGTGTGGCTCTTTCGATCATTGTTCCAGGAAAAAAAGTGGATAAACACCATACTTTTAATTCAATTACGGGAAACGAAACTTTCTCTACACACGATGCAGACGGAAATGTTCTATACGGAATCGAGATTTTTGTACACCCAAAATTTAGGGGCATGAAACTCGGGCGAAGATTATACGAATACCGCCAAGAATTATGCGAAAAATTGAATTTAAAGGGAATTGCCTTTGGAGGAAGAATGCCTGGCTATCACAAATATTCTGAGGAAATGACGCCAAAGGAATACATCGAAAAAGTGAGCCACAAGGAGATCCACGATCCTGTGCTTTCGTTCCAAATGGCAAACGATTTCAGACCAACTCGTATTTTGAGAAACTATCTTCCTGATGATAAACTTTCGGTAAAAAATGCCATCTTAATGGAATGGGACAACATTTATTACGAGGGAAAAGACAAGGAAGAAACCATGCCTACTTCTAACAAAACAGTAGTGCGTTTAGGCTTAGTGCAGTGGCAAATGCGCCCGTACAAAAACTTTGAAGAAGTAATGGAACAAGCCGAATACTTCATCAATACGCTTTCGGGCTACCGAAGTGATTTTGCACTATTTCCAGAATATTTTAACGCACCATTGATGGCTGAGTTCAACCATTTGAGCGAGGCAGAAGCGATTCGTTCTTTGGCTAAATATACACCGCAAGTGCGCGAGAGATTTTCGGAATTGGCAGTAAATTACAACATCAATATCATCACGGGAAGTATGCCAGAAATCGTGGAAGATGAGCTTTATAACATCGGGTATCTATGCCGCAGAGATGGCTCGGTGGAGCGTTACGAAAAACTGCATGTTACGCCAGACGAGGAAAAAGCTTGGGGACTTGTGGGCGGAACGCAGCTCAAAGCCTTTGACACAGATTGTGGCAAAATCGGAATTTTGATTTGCTACGATTCCGAGTTTCCAGAATTGAGCCGCCTACTTGCCGACGACGGAATGAATATTCTTTTTGTGCCTTTCTTAACCGATACGCAAAACGGATATTCTCGTGTAAGACATTGTGCCCAAGCCCGCGCCATCGAAAACGAATGCTATGTCGCTATTGCGGGAAGTGTAGGAAACTTGCCAAAGGTGCATAACATGGACATTCAATACTCGCAGTCTATGGTGTTCACACCATGTGATTTTGCCTTTCCTGCCGATGGTGTAAAAGCTGCCGCTACACCAAACACAGAGATGATTCTCGTGGTAGATGTCAATTTAGATTTATTGCTTGAATTGCACGAGCAAGGTAGCGTGAAAAACTTAAAAGACAGAAGAAAAGATTTATATATCCTAAGAAGAAAATCTTAATTCCGAATAGTTTTAATTTTAATTATAGAAAAGATTTAGTATTAAAACAAATGCTAAATCTTTTTTTATTTAACTAATTTACTCACAGCATTCAGCACATATAGCAAAACTATGCTGATGATCGCCCCCGTGAGAATAGTCAAAAATCCCATATTAAAATCGTAATTTTTCAATAAGAATTGATTTAAAAAATAAGCCAAAATCGGAGTTGAAATACAGGCAACTGGGACGATTTTATCATTGGGTTTAAACGAAGTAAAAATCCCCAACAAAAACAATCCTAAAAGTGGCGAATAGGTATAGCCTGCCAAACTAAAAATTAGGCTAAACACATCGCTCCCAGAGTTTTGAAAAATCAAAATTAAACCAAGCATCACCACACTGAATCCTATATGCGTAATGGTCTTTAATTGTATCGGATTTTTCTTTTTTTCGATGCCTAAAAAATCATAACAAAATGAAGTAGTGAGTGCTGTGAGTGCAGAATCCACACTCGAGAAAGCCGCGGCAGCGGTTCCCAAAACAAACATCACGCCCGCCAATAAACCAAAGTGATTAAGCGTTAAAAATGGCAAAACTTTGTCGGTTGCAATTTGAGATACGTCATTCACCATTTTGGTAGGCAGCTCGATTTGGTACACATCGGCGTATAAATAAAGCATCATTCCCAAAAACAAAAATAAACATTGCACCACCGCCACCGAAAAACTAAAGACAAGCGTATTTTTCTGTGCTTCGCGCATGTTTTTGCAAGTCAAGCTTTTTTGCATAATGTTTTGGTCGAGTCCATTCATCGCCATGGCAATCAAAATCCCAGAGAGAAACTGTTTCCAGAAATAGGAACCACTGTTCACATCAGTATTGAGCCATCTCCAGTAGCCTTTTTCTTCGCCCATAGCAATCATGTCGCCCAAGCCCATTTGTAGTTTAGAAAAAATGACAAAAACAATGCTTAACGCGGCTAAAATCAGAAAAGTAGTCTGCAATAAATCTGTCCAAACAATGGTTTTAATCCCAGCTTTAAAAGTGTAAAGAAAGATTAAAACCAAAAACAAAAGCCCAAGCCACCAAGCGTGTTCATTGCCTAAGCCAAACAAAACTTGCAAGATTTTGATGGCTAAAAGTAGTCTCAACCCTGCCCCAAAGGACTGCGAAAGCAAAAAGAAAAAGGAACCTGTTTTATAACTAAACCACCCAAACCGATTGTGCAAATAGCTATAAATGGACACCAGCCTTAATTGATAATAAATCGGTATCAACACAAATGTGATGAACAAATAGCCAACTAGATTTCCCAAGAAAAATTGCGAAAGATAGAATGCGTTATTCACCACGCCCCCAGGAATGGAAACAAAAGTTACCGCCGAAAGTGCGGCTCCAATCATTCCATAAGCTACTACAAACCAAGGCGATTGATGATTGCCCGTAAAAAAGGTTTCGCTAGTGGATTTTCGTGAAGTTAAATAGCTAACGAATAATAAGACACAAAAATATCCTGCAATCAAAGCAGCCGTGAGCCAAGGCGTGAGCATAAATTCATTTTTTTTATTTCGCGTAAAAATATAAAAATTAAACGAAACTTTCTTTAGCACAAAATCTTTTATTTATACCTTTGCGCTCCTATGCACTATCCTAGCAAAATTTTGGAACAAGCAGTAGAAGAAATCTCTCAACTACCAGGAATTGGGAAGCGCACGGCTTTGCGTTTAGCCTTGCATATGTTGCAACGCCCCAAAAGCCAAACACATGTTTTGGCACAATCGATGACGAAATTGGTAGACGAAATTCAATATTGCAAACAATGCTATGCACTGTGCGACAACGATATTTGCGAAATCTGTGAAAATCAATTGCGTGAGCAAGACATTATTTGCGTTGTAGAAGACATCCGTGATGTGATGGCGATTGAAAATACGGGACAATATCGTGGCGTTTATCATGTTTTGGGCGGAAAGATTTCTCCCATGGAAGGCATAGGTCCCGAAAAATTAAACATCGTTCCCCTACTCGAACGCGCCAAAAATGCCAAAGAAATCATTTTTGCCATGAGTAGCACCATGGAGGGCGACACCACGGTTTTCTATCTATATAAATTACTAAAAGACAGCGATGTAAAACTTTCCACCATCGCACGCGGAATCGGTGTGGGCGACGAGCTCGAGTATGCCGACGAGCTCACGCTAGGGCGTTCTATCACGCACCGAGTGCCGTACGAAGATAATTTATAACTTAGCCAAATGCTTCAATAATTTTATCGGCAATGACTTCTGCTAGTTTCACTTTACTTTCAAGAGTCCAGCCCGCGATGTGTGGCGTGAGCAACACATTTTCAGCTTGAATTAAATAATTTAATTCTTCTGGAATTTCGCTTTGCAATAAAGACTCAAAAGATGCTTTCTCTTGCTCTAGCACATCAAGTGCAGCGGCTTTCACTTTTCCCGTTTTAAGGTGTTTCACCAAGTCCTTTGTAACTACGGATTTGCCACGAGCCGTGTTGATAAAATATATATTTTTATGGAATTTTTGAAGATACGCATCATTTACCAAGCCCAGCGTTTCGGGCGTTTGCGGAATATGTAGGCTTAAAATATCTGCTCGTTCAAACACCTCATCCATCGTGGATTGGCGAGCATTTTCATCACTGAGCCCGTCTTTGATATCATAAAATATCACTTTGCAACCAAATCCCTTTAGCCTTTGAGCAAAAGCTTTCCCCATATTTCCATAGCCGATGAGTGCCACTACTTTTCCTTTAATTTCTTCGCCACGATTTTCTTCTCGTTTCCAGATGCCTTGGCTCACTTCGCGATTGGCTATCCAAAAACGATTCATAATGCTCAATAGCATGCCCATTGCCTGCTCTGCCACCGCATCGCGATTACCTTCGGGCGCGTTAAAACAAATGATTCCACGGCTTTCGGCAAAATCTAAATCTATGTTCTCCAGCCCTGCGCCTACTCTGCCGATAAATTTTAATTTTTCTGCCTTGCTTAAAAAAGTTTCGTCAATCGGGAAACGGCTTCGGATAATGATTCCATCGTAGTCTGCAATTTTCTGTTCTACTTCGTTTTTGGGCGAAGTATAATCTTCATCAACGGAAAAACCTGCTTTTTCTAATTTTTCAATTAAAATGGAATGATTGGTATCTAGGGCTAAAATTCTCATTTGGCATAATATTTAATACAAAGATACGAGTATTATTTATTAAATAGTGAAATTAAGTATTTAAGCTATTTTTTTATGTAATTTTGATGTTATGAAACGAGGAAAACTTATTAGAACTTTAGATTACTGGAGAAAACATACCAAGGCGAGCAATAGTTTGAGGGATTTGGTAATCCAGAATTTAGATTTTACCAAAGAGGCTATCAATTGGGAATCTTTTGAATTAGATAATACCGTTTTTATCAGTTGTGATTTTAAGCAAGAAGATGCTTTCCTATTGATGCAAATGGGGGCTTTTATTTATCCAAAATTTGATAATTTACCTTTTAATCCTAATCGAAAAACGCTTTACACTCACGAAGAATTGCTGGAGGGCTATGATCCTGTGCACGACAACTCTACCGATTTGCAAATCTATAAACACTTTAGCCTAAATAAATACAACCCAGGTTTCCATATTGCGATGGCACAACGGTTACACGATTTCAATATCGATGAATCTATCCGCGAATTGATGGGCTACAACGATCTGGGCATGACGGATCGCAAGGCTATTGGTTTCATGGGAGGGCATTCTACCCGCAGGGGTTCTGAATTTTATATTAAATCGGCGCAAACTGCCAAATTGCTTGCCGAGGAGGGCTACTACATCGTTTCGGGCGGAGGTCCTGGGATTATGGAAGCAGCAAATTTAGGAGCTTATATGGCAAACAAAACTGAGGCAGAGCTCATGGATGCTATTGAAATATTAAGCGATTTGGATTTTGGAAAATTAAATCCTGAGGAAACTAAAGATTTCTTGGCTAAAAACTATTTAATTCAGGCTAAAAAGGTTTTGGAAAAATATCCAAGCACTACCGAGAATTTGGCGATTCCCACTTGGTTTTATGGGCACGAGCCTACCAATGTTTTTGCAACACATGTGGCTAAATATTTCTCCAATTCCATTCGAGAAGATGTCTTGCTTGCCATTAGCTTATATGGTGTAATTTTCGCGCCAGGAAGTGCGGGCACCACGCAGGAAATTTTCCAAGAAGCGGCACAGAACCACTACGGAACCTTTGGCTACTACAGCCCGATGATTTTCTTGGGCAAAAAACGATATGTAGAAGATTCTTCTCTGTATTCGGTTTTGCACCAATTGGCAATAGGACAAGAATACAAGAAATTGCTCTACTTAACTGATGAGCCAGAGCTAATTGTTGATTTCATCAAGAAAAATCCACCAATTCCCGTGGCTTAAAAAAACACAAAAAATCCCGAATGATTGAAATTCGGGATTTTTTAATTAACTATAAAATCAACTAAGACATGAATCCAAAATAAGACAACAGCAATACCCACAGAATAGTGAGCACAGGTCCTAGCAAGCCTATCCAGAATCCTCCTAATTTAAAATCGGATTGCTTTAAATATCCTGTACTAAACGCAATTGCATTAGGCGGTGTAGACACGGGCAAGAACAAAGCAAATGATGCCGAAAGCCCAATAACAACGGCGGCTTCTATGGGGTTTACACCTGGCAGAATGGTCGCTACGGGGATTAAAATCGTTGCCGTTGCGGTGTTGCTCATAATGTTGGAGAATATCACCGTGGCAAAGGCAAAGATGATTAAAAACACTACATCATAAAATTCATAATTACTGATTTTTGAGACAAAGAAATCTGCCAATCCACTTTGTTGAATCGCAATACCGAGCGACAAACCTCCCGCTACGAGCATCAGTGTATCCCAAGGTAATTTTCTCACGCCCACGCCTGTAATGATGCCCAACATGGGCAATACGATGATGGGAATACCTGAAATTGCAGCCGATGGGATTCCGTGCACACTGCCCGTAAGCCACAACAATACGGTGATAATCAAAACTCCGATGACCATGCGCTTATTGAATTTCTCCATCTGGCTTTCTAGTCCTTTTTTGTGCAAAAAGTCGATTTCGATAGGCGTATTTTTGATCTTGTAGACTTTAATTAAAATAAACCAGAAAACTACCATCAAAATAAGGGCGATGGGCACGCCATAAATCATCCAATCGAGGAAAGAAATGTAATGAAGATCGCCATGATCCCTCGCCAAGTTATTAATGGCGTCTACGGCAATGGCATTGGGTGGCGACCCAATGATTGTCCCTACCCCACCAATGGCTGCCGAAGCTGGTATCCCAATAAGCAAAGCTTTGCTCACTCGGTTTTGGTAGCCCACCACATCGATAAATGGCATGATGGAGGCTATCATCATAGCAGTGGTGGCAGTATTAGACATAATCATGGAGGCAATTCCCGTTGCCATCATCAGTCCTAGAATAATGTGCTTGGGATTGTTGCCCACTCTAGAGATACTCAAACGGAACAAATCTTTGTCTAGCCCCGTGATTTTAAGTGCTTCAGCCAAAAAGAAACCACCGAGCATTAGCCAAATTACAGAGTTAGACCAAGTTTGCACAAAGGTTTTTACATCTATATAGTCTGCCTGCCCTTTGATATTGGTGGCAGAGTTTCCTATGAAAAATATTAGTAATCCTACGATGAGGAGTCCCACAGCAAAGGGAGGCACCGCCTCTGTTACCCAGAGTGAAATGGCTAAAAAGAGAATGAATACTACATAGATTTGAATCATGTTTAAACTCTCCTCATAATGCGCCATGGCGAATGTAACTCCAAAAGCAAAAATAATACAGATAAGGAATAGGATTATCCTACGCTGTGCATCTATCACACGCTGCATTTTCTTTGATAAAATCTGTGCGGCTCTTCTTGAATCCATATATTAAAGTGTTTAAGTATAGAAAAATAAAATTAAAAACTGTGCGACCATAATTCGTAAAAAGGTAGTGAGCGGATACACAGTGGCATAGCTCACCGCTGGAGCATCTGAACCTGTTGACTGATTGGCAAAGGCAAGTGCAGGCGGATCGGTTGATACTCCAGCTAAGATTCCACAAATTTCGGGATAGCTCAATTTGTAAATAGAACGGCATACGATGGAAGTAACAATCAGAGGCACCAAAGTAATAATCACCCCTAAAAGCATCCAATATAAGCCATCTCCGTTTACGATGGTTTCCACAAAGTTTTCTCCCGCGCCGAGCCCTACACTGGCTAGGAACAATACGATACCTATTTCGCGCACCATTAAATTGGCACTCTGTGAAACATAATGCGTTACAGAGAATTTTCCGCCATAGCGGCTGATTAAAATCGCTACCACCAAAGGACCTCCTGCCAATCCTAATTTCACAGGCAATGGCACGCCTGGGATATGGAATGGGATACTTCCTAACAATACGCCTAAAATAATTCCAAAGAACAATTCTGCGATATGTGGAGTACTCATTTCTTTTTTAGAGTTACCTACCGCTTTGGCAAACTTCTCGATGTCTTTTTCTTCCCCAATTACGATAATGGTATCACCGAACTGTAATTTAGTTGAAGGAGTTGCTATAAACTCTAAACCTGCACGAATATAGCGTGTTACAGTGATAGGGTAAGCATTAAATATATCAGACTGTCCTATCTTTTTAGCATAAGCAGCTTTTTTGGTAACGCTGATTCTTTTAGATACAATTGGGGAATTGCCTGGATTGTCTAGTCCTAAATCGGTCTCGAAATCTTCTTTCCCTACAAAGTTTTCAATTTTTCTAAAATCATCTGGTGCTGCTACAATTAGCAATACATCATCTGCCTCTAGTATTGTTTCGGGATTGGCGCGTAGAATTTTACCTTTTCTAGACAATCTGGAAATCACTAAATGATCTCCCAACACTTCGTAGATGTCTCCCACTTTTTTTCCAAAAAGCTGAGGATTTATAACCTTAATCGCTCTACGACTAAAAGTGCCTGCCTTGGCTATTGTTTTCCATTTATTTAAACGAGACTCCGCCTCCACATTTACGCGCAAAATAGATTTAAACAAAAGCATAACAATAATGATCCCCAAAACACCAAACGGATAGCTCATAGCATAGGCTGTACCTAGTGTAGAAATTTTATTATCTGGATTTCCATTTGTTAAATCCATAATGGTTTGTTGTGCCGCACCGAGCCCTGGCGTATTGGTCACCGCTCCAGACATCACTCCCGTGAGCACCACAATATCTTCTTTAGTTATATAAAAAATGGCAAGTACCGTAATCACACAAGTTACAATGGTGATGATTGAGATGAAGTTTAACTTTAGCCCCTCTTTTTCTAGCGAAGCAAAGAAACCTGGACCTACCTGCAAACCAATGGTGTACACAAAAAGAATTAAACCAAATTCCTTAACAAAATGTAGGATTTCTGGATTGATGGTGAATCCAAAATGCGAAACTGCTATGCCCGCAAAAAGCACAAAGGCAATTCCAAATGAAATCCCAAAGAATTTGAGTCTTCCTAAAAAAACACCCAACGCAATTACAATGCTATATACAAGTACTGTATATGCAATACTCTCATGATTAGAGAATAAATCAACTATCCATTCCATATTATTTGTACATAATTTTTAAGTTTCGTAAAGATGTTTAAAAAAAATAGCCTGTACAAATAAACGATTATGGTTTTTGTCATAGTTTACACAAACCTATCTACTTTTTTTCGCTCTAACCTTAAAAGTAAGCGATTTCTTGCGGTGATAAAGTAAATCTAAAAGTATTTTTTTAATCCTGCCTCTAGCTTAGGCATAAAACCTGCGCAACATTGTCTTGAAACCTGCGCAGGTTTTGCTCCAAACCCGCGCAAGTTTTAGCCCAAACCCGCGCGGGTTTCTGTTGGAACTTGCGCAGGTTTTTACAATACTACAAAAAAAAGAAAGGCACTAAAAAATAGTGCCTTTTCTACTATAAATAGGAATGATAAATAAAACTACGCCTTTTCAAATCCTGCCGACTTCATCGCATCTAGAATACGCTTGCCTGGGCGGTAGTTTACGCCTACTTTCTTGATTAATCCCGCTTGAAACTCCTTCTCGCTTGCGGCAGCTCCACTGCTTAGCGTAGGGTAGAGCGTTCCTAGTTTCTCTAAGCGTACAATCTTGCTGGCGGCCAAGGCGTCTTGAATTACATTCTCTAGCGCAATGATGACACCACGGATGTCTGCCTCGCTGAGTGCCGAAAACTTCTCAATTTGTTTTACCAAATCGTCTATACTATACTCTCCATCGTTCACCACATTGGCATAAAACTTCTTGGTCCCGCCACCTTTTACACCGGGCTGACCTCTCTCTACTACTTTATATTTAATGCTCATTTTTTTTGTTTTTGATTCTTATTTGTTATTCATAATTCATATTTATAATGCTTTTTTTGTGGGCTTAATTCTCCTCTTTGAGAAGGGGGAATTAAACGCTCGCTAATCCTTGAGGCAACGAACCGGATACCCGTAGGAAGGACTGGTTTTGCCCATGCTGCTACCGCTTGAGCTGAAGCGCAACTCCCATGCGTAGAGGCTCTGCGTAGACGACCAGTAGTAGCCGCCGCTACCTGTGTGACTGAACTGCGAACCATTGGCGTAGTTGCGGAAGCCTGCAGCGGGAAGATTTAACTTACGCTCTTTCCACATTGAATTGCCTGAACCCACTGCGCGGAACAATTGTTCCCACTCGGACTTAGATGGAGTATGATACCCATTTGGACATGGATCATGATAAGTGGTTAAACTTGACAACATATCTCTACTCCAAGACAGATTTGAATGAACTACACGTCCAAAAATGAACCTTGTCCAATCTACTAACTCATGTCCATTTGCCTCTCTACCCCGCTGGAACAACGAACCATATGCCTTATAATCAGCCTTACTTGTAGCCTGCTGGGTTGGATTAAAGTGTGGAGAATTAACATTAGCATAATCCGCTCCTAAATTGTTATTTAACCATGTTCTGCCATCTGGACCTGTGATAGGAATATACACAAACTGGTGCTCTAATCTACCATTGGTCATTACATTAAACTTCTTATCTGGGATACCGCCTAAAGCATTCACCACCACTGTTTTCTCTTGTCCATTGATGCGTACTTTAAACTCTGCCACCTTTTCAGTTTGTCCTGGGGCTAGCATTTTTACTTTGTAAAGACTTGGCGTACTCATCTCTGCTGAGATATAACCATTTCCATTGGCTAATTGACCAGCAGGGATTGTTAAGGTTGCCGCTGTACTTCTTCCATCTTGGGCTGCTCTCGCAAGGGTTTGCGTTTGGGCGGTTACTCGCCCATAGCTTCCTCCATTTCCTCCTGTATACGGAATTTGTATCTGCACCTTATTACTTCCATTGTCTATTTTTCCCTGCACTTGTGCTCCTTGATAAGTAAGCGATACCACATAGCCTTTTGCATCTTGCAAAGTAGCGCGGACTCCATTTCCTAAATTCGCAACGCCACTATTGGGGTCTTGTCTACATTGTCCACGGCTATTTGCCTCTCTTTGCCCATTGGCAATCACCCATTGGGTGGCTGCGGCTACTGCGGCATCTAATGCCTTTCTATCAGCATCCTCTTGGCTTATAGTACTGGTTGCCGTAGCTTGTGATTGGTGAGACACTTCATGACTTCCCCCTATATAACCAGCCCCACAATTGTTTCTAGTAAAACTTTTGCGGTAAGTTCCCGTTTTGGTAGCAGAATAGGTGGTAGTGCTTGGTGGAGGTGTTACGCCTGTACCTGGACCTGTGCCTGGAGATACTGGGGTGCCTCCGCCTGGGTTGGTGGTAGCTACTCCAGATACCGGCACCCAACCCGTACCATTATACACCTCTACTTGCTTGGTGGTGGTATTATAAATAATGGTTCCTTCTTCTACAACTTTTAACTTATCTCTTTCTTCTGTGCTATATTTTGGCAAAGTGCTTAAAGTAGATGTTACTGATTCCGCGCCCAAACGCACCCATTGCCCTTCTGATAAATCTGTTGTTTTTTCTGTCCCTTTAGGATTATAGAAATAATAAAAGCCTGGTGTTACAGACACTTGTTTTCCTTGCGTAGCGGCATTACTTCCCGTGGTTCCCTTTGCGGTATTATACACTATCATACCATCAAAAGCAGTGCGAGAATATTGGTATCCACCTAAATCTGTAGTACTAAACTCAAACTTTGTTAAATCTGTTCTCGGAAAATTTAAACCTTTTCCTAAAGAAACCTTTGAGAAGGTATTAAATGAACCATCTAAAAAGTAGTTTTTATCAATGGTCAAAGCAATTGTGCTATTCGTCGTATTTTGAGCATAGCCTACTGCTAACCCTAAAAGAGATAAACTGATAAATATCTTTTTCATGATTTCTTATTTTTTCCGATTAAAAACCTCCAATCACCCACCAATATTCACCATCAGACTGCAATACTTGACCTCTGTTTCCTCCTATTGCCCCATTGTTCTTTGGAATATCACTTCCAAAATAGGTTCTATTGGTTGTTTCTCCATTTCTTATACATAAAATTCTTCCTTTATTATTTTTTGCGGAAGGAAGAGCAATACCATCTCCATCCCCTTTAATAACGATTGTATAGTCTGAATCTGTCCAATCAGTTGCTAACATTGGTAATTCTTTAGTTCTAATGCTTGCAATGGTTTTTCCTAACTTCGTTTGAGCTGGAAAGCCATTTACAGTTCCCCCTGGCTGTGCACCACTTGTTGGAGCGGAACCTACTAACTCTTGTAGCGTAGTGGTACTAATTGGCAAACGCAATAAGTTTCCATCTTTGTCTACTACCAAAATCTCGGTGGCTTTTACTTTCGGGTCTGTAGGCAATACGGCAGCTCTCGCTTTTCTTACACGCGCTCCCCCATTCACATCTAAGGTTGCGGTAGGCTCATCGGTGTTTATTCCTACGGCATCTTTACTCAAAGGTCCTTCCGTAGCAGTCTCTACTTGTCCGAATACTTGGGTACTCAAGCCTAACAAGGCGAATACTCCTAAACTTAACATTGTCTTTTTCATAAAATTTAATTTTAAAAAGTTTCTATTCTGTTTATATATTTGCATCTGTTATTATTTTTTTATTCCCCTTGTTTTCATAAAAAAAGCCTTACCGTGGTGTTAGGGGATTTCCACAGCAAGGCCAAAACTTAAAAACGATTGTCGGCTATTCTCATAGCGAACATTACATAACAACTTTCCTAGCTGTTTAGCTAGAAAAATTAAGTATGAAAAAAAACATTCTACTAGGAAGCTCGTTCCACGAGAGTGTATGAAAAGAAGTATTTTACAGTGTGGGGCACTGCAAAAACATTTATTTTTAGATAAACATAAAGCCAATGCTCCTAAACGGAACTTTGGCTTTATTTTACAATATAGTATAGCTAGCAACAAGCTAGCAATGGTATTTTTGATTTTTAAATAGGAAAAAGAAGCATTTGCACAAGCAAATAGACAGGTTATATTAAGGTATAAGTTGTGTGTGTGTGTGTGTGTGTGTGTGTGTGTGTGTGTGTGTGTGTGTGTTTACACTTTTTCTCGAGCTAAACAAGAAAAAGTTGTTAAACTTATCATAATTCATTATATGTTGCACACGCTGTTTCATAAGAGTGGGGCAAAGCTATAAAAAGTTTTAGGAAACTTCCTAATTTTTTCTATTAAAAGTTTTGTTTGTTGAATTTTAGCAAGACCTAATGTAGAAATTTAAAATTCTTTTTAGTAATATTGCAGTGATAAAACTATAAAATTCTTTTTTTCATGTCAAAATCAATTGATAGAATGAACCGCAGAAGACTTCGCTCTTCGAACTTTACGGTAGTGGTGAGTATTTCTCTCGTGCTTTTTTTGTTGGGCTTATTTGCACTTATCGTTGTAAACTCAAACGATTATGCCGAGCACTTAAAAAATCAGTTTGAAATCGAGGCTTATTTTAAAGAAGCAAAAGACAGTAAAGAAAAAAAGAAAGAACCAGAAATGCAACAAGCTTTTGTCGATACACTCAAGACCAAACCTTATGTAAAAAATGTAAAATACATCGACAAAGCCACTGCAACTGGAATTGCGAAACAACAATTGGGACTTAAAAATGATGATTTAGCCTTATTTGAGGACGGAATATTCCCGCCATCTGTGGTGATTACCGTGCGCCCAAGCTATGTGGATTCTGTGCGAATTGATAGCATCACTAAGGTTTTAAGCAACTACCCAATCATCGACAAAGTGAACAACACTTCTGGCTTAGCAGGCATTTACAAAAGAATCGATAATATCATTTTCTGGCTCATTGCATTAGCCGCTTTATTTTTAATCATCTCTATTATATTGATCAATAACTCATTGAGATTAAAAATATTCTCTAAACGATTTACCATCAAGACAATGCAACTCGTGGGTGCAAAAAGAAGATTTATCGTAAAACCTTTCTTGATTCAGAGCTTTTGGCTTGGACTTTTGGGGTCTATCCTTTCGCTCGTTGCCTTGGGTGGTTTATGGTATTATGCCGCCCCAAAACTTAATTTAGCACTATGGCATGATGACTTTATTTACATCATCGCAGGTGTGATTTTAGTCGGTGTGCTTATTGCAATATTAAGTACATTCTTCGCTTCATGGCGTTATTTAAAACTTAGAACAGACCAATTATATTACTTATAATTAAATTGTAAAAAATGCTTTTTAATAAAAAAAATTACCTAATCATGTTTGCAGGGTTAGCACTCATAGCCCTTGGATTTTGGCTTATGGGTGGTGCAGATGCCAACACTCGACCAGATGGCACTTTCGACCCAACTTACTGGAACGAAGATATCTTCTCATGGAGAAGAATCCGTTTGGCTCCTAGCCTTATCCTAATCGGTTTTATCGTAGAAGTTGTAGCAATCATGTATCAACCCAAAACTAAATAACTAAATGGATTTATTACAATCAATCGTAATTGCCATCATAGAAGGACTTACTGAATATTTGCCCATTTCATCTACCGCCCACATGGGGTTCACTGCGAGCTTAATGGGCATGGAAGAAACCGAATATTTGAAGATGTATCAAGTCTCCATTCAGTTTGGGGCGATTTTGGCGGTAGTTGTGGCGTATTACAAAAAATTCTTTGATTTTAGTAATCTCACATTTTATTTCAAATTGGCGGCAGCCGTAGTTCCTGCCTTGATTTTAGGAAAACTATTTGATGATAAAATCGAAGCCGTTTTGGACAATCAAATTGCGATTTCTACAGTTTTGGTCATTGGTGGGGTCATTTTAATCTTTGCCGACAAATGGTTTAAAAATCCACAAATTCATAGCGAAAGAGAAATTAGTTACAAAACAGCCGTGATTATCGGTTTTTGGCAATGTTTGGCGATGATGCCTGGTACAAGCCGAAGTGCTGCCTCTATCATCGGGGGAATGACGCAGAAACTTAGCCGAAAAGCGGCAGCAGAATTTTCATTTTTCTTGGCAGTTCCCACCATGCTTGCCGTTACGGTGTATTCTTTATTTTTAAAAGAATGGGGAATGGGTGCCGTAAAGCAAAAAGGTTACGAAATGCTACTTGCTTCAAACGACAATATGATGATGTTTTTAATCGGAAATATCATTGCCTTTATCGTGGCTTTGGTAGCGATTAAAACATTTATCGCGGTGCTTAATAAATATGGGTTTAAGCCTTGGGGCTGGTATCGTATCATCGTAGGGATTGTGCTTTTAGTTTATTTCTATTATTTCCAAAAATAATCTATGCCATACTCGTTAGAAGAATTGCAAGCAGGCAAAGTTTTTTTGATAGATAAGCCACTGGATTGGACTTCGTTTGATGTGGTCAAAAAAATTCGATATAACATTCGAAAAAACTATAATCTCAAGAAATTTAAAGTAGGACATGCGGGAACTCTAGACCCCAAAGCTACGGGCTTGCTCATCGTGTGCGTGGGAAAATTCACCAAGAAAATCGACACCTACCAAGCACAAGAAAAAACCTACACTGGCACCATAAAACTCGGAGCCACAACTGAATCTTATGACACAGAAAAGCCCGAAAATGCATTTTTTGAGACTGAGCATCTAACTGATGAAATGATTCACAATGCAACGCAAAAATTCATCGGAGAAATTGAGCAACTTCCGCCCATGCATTCTGCCGTAAAACTCAACGGAACTCGCTTGTATGAAATGGCTCGAAAAGGCGAATCTGCCGAAATAAAACCACGCAAAATCACAATTAAAGATTTTAAAATCACTAAAATCGAAATGCCTTTCGTAGATTTCGAAATCACTTGCAGCAAAGGAACTTACATTCGCTCGATTGCACATGATTTTGGCAAAGCACTTAACTCTGGGGGCTATTTAACGGCACTTCGCCGCACGAGAATTGGTGAATTTTCAGTAGAAAATGCCGACAACTCTCCTATGGAATTTGATTTCTTTCAAGCATAAAAAAACAAGATTTAGTTATGTTTTTATAACTAAATCTTGTTTCAAAAAATCCGATTTTAAACGATTTTCTATTTCTGAATTAAAGTAGGATGTAAACTCCCATCAATTTGATAAATCACAGGATGTCCCGTAGCGATTTCACGATTGAGGATTTCTTCTTTGGTCAGATTTTCTAGATACATAATCAGTGCCCTTAGGCTATTGCCATGTGCCACGATTAAAATATTTTCGGTCGCCAATTTGGGCTTAATCACTTTTTCGTAATACGGCACAACGCGGTCGTAGGTATCCTTTAAACTTTCGCCATGAGGCGGTGCTACATCAAACGAGCGTCGCCAAATATGCACCTGCTCTTCGCCAAACTTCTTGGCAGTATCGGCTTTATTCAATCCCTCCAAATCGCCATAAGAACGCTCATTGAGCGCAATGTTTTTAGTAATCGGAATATTGGGCTCCCCCATCGTTTCGAGAATAATTTGCAAAGTATGCTGTGCCCGAATCAGCTCGGAAGTAAAGGCTTCGTCGACATGCACGCCCTTGAGCGATTCGCCTGCTTTTTGGGCTTCCTCAATGCCGAGCGGCGTAAGATCTACATCTTTCCAACCCGTGAATCGGTTTTCTAAATTCCATTCGGATTGCCCGTGGCGGACTAAAATTAATTCTTTCATGATTTTTAAATTAAAAAAGCACTCTTACAAGTTTATTTTTTAAATGAGACTCTAAATAATTTTAAACACAAAAAAATATATAGACGTAAAAGTGCTTTATGAGTTATTCAAATTTAACAAATAATTAATTTACTATTTTCTTTAAACATGATTTATTGTCTATATGATTTTGAATTTCTTGAAATAAAAAATGATTTCTCAACAACCATTCCTCCAACTCACTTATTTTTAGTATTTTTCGGCTATACAAAAACATTAAAAATTGCGTAGATAAAGAAATTTGATTTCTAGCATTTTTTAGATCATTCAGCATAATATAGTTCTGCACCAAATAATTCTGTGAATCTACATACATCTTTATAAATGGCACCGCTAACCGTAAACAATCGTTTGGATTACTAGCCAAAACCTCAGCCCTAAATAGTGCATGGGTGTATATTTCAAGAGACTGCTCGTATTTTCCATTCATGAAATACTCATTTGCTGATTGGATAAGCTCGCCCCAATATCGCTCTAAATGTCTTATACAAAACTCTGCCATAAAATAAAATTCTTCAAAACTATTTTGTTAGCCAAGACTAACTTTTGATTTAAGGCAAATGTATATATTATTTTTTTTATAGAAAAATTTATTTTTTCAATTTAATTTTCGGCGTATTAATGATGATTACTGCACACAAAATCGTAAGCACACCCAACCACTGAATAGGTTTTACGGGTTCGCCCAAAACGATAACAGCAGAAATAATCGATACTGGAATTTCTAAACTTGCAATGATATTCCCCAATCCTACGCCAATCTTTGGCACGCCAATATTGAATAAAATCGGTGGTAAAATTGCTCCAAAAAGCGCAATTACAGCTCCCCAAAATATGGCTTGCCCACTGATGTGGTGAAAAGTCTCTACATTCCAGAAAAGCACAATAAAAGTTAATCCACCGAGCACCATATATTTACTTCTCAAAATATTATTGGCTTTTACCGCCACACGGCTCGAGGCAAAAATATTGGTAGAATATGAAAGTGCCGCCCCCAATCCTAGCAATACTCCACGGTAATCTATACTCTGTTTTACATCAAAAATATTGGTAGCCAAAAGCGTTCCGCCAAGTACAATCAATGCACCGATGATGGTATTTTTAGGCGGAATTTTCTTCTGTGTAATACCTCCAATGAGCACACTCATCCAGATAGATTGCATCAACATTATAATGGCGATCGACACAGGAATGTATCGCAACGATAGGTAATAGAAAATTGTGGTGGTACCTAAACTGATACCCCATAAAAAAAGTTGTAGTTTATCTTTAGAATCTACTTTTTGAATGTTTTTGTTTTGTCGGGTTGTGATTTCGCCCAAAACTAATAAAAACAAAAAACCGATTAAAAACTGCGCTACGGTAAGGATACTGGTATGTATCCCCATCTCATTGGCATGTTTTACTGTGGTAGCGAGCACGCCATAACTGCACGCACCGAGCCCTACCAAAAGGCTCGCTTTGTAATTTCTCATGGCGCAAAGTTACAAATTATCTGGATATATACGCTCGTTGTGGTCTTTAATATCTTTGATTACAAAATAGCTACGCACATTAGAAATAATATCGATTCTAGACATTTTGTGCAACACAAATTCTTGATAATGAGACATATCTCGCAAAACGGCTTTCACCATTAAATCAAAATCTCCTGAAACGAAATAGGCTTCCACCACCTCATCAAGCCCATTGATGTAATTAGCGATTTCGCTGTCTAGCTCTTCTTGATGTCTAATGAGCGTAATATTCATGTAGACTACGAGATTAAATCCAATTTTTTTGATATCCAAATTGGCAGAATATCCCTTGATGATTCCCGTAGATTCCAGCTTCTTGATTCGTTCGTGTACGGGTGTTACTGAAAGTTCAACTTTTTGCGCAAGATCCTTGATTGATTGCTTACTATTAATCAATAATTCCTTTAAAATCCGCTTGTCTATATTATCGATATTCATATTTAATTCTAAAATCGTGGTCAAATATAGATATTTTTTACTTAAAAACAGACTTTACACAAAAAAAATACTGCTAAATTTCGTTTTCTAGGCTTATTTGAATAAAAAAAGATGATACTCTATCGGAATAAAGTATCATCTAAGTGTAATTAATAATAAAAAAATAATTTATGATTTCCTAGTTTGAATAGTTTGGTGCTTCTTTGGTAATCACAATATCATGTGGATGGCTTTCTTGCAGCCCCGCATTGGTGATTTTTACCAATTTTGCGTTTTCATTCAATTCTTTGATGGTTTGAGTTCCGCAATAGCCCATTCCGGCACGCAATCCGCCACAAAGTTGATAGATTACTTCTTTCAAGGCTCCTTTGTAAGGCACTCGCCCTTCGATTCCTTCTGGCACTAATTTTTTAGCATCTTTTGCCTCGCTCTGGAAATAGCGGTCTTTGCTTCCTCGCTTCATTGCAGCAAGCGAGCCCATTCCTTGGTAAGTTTTGAATTTTCTACCTTGGTAAATGATTTCTTCGCCTGGTGCTTCTTCGGTTCCTGCAAATAAACTTCCGAGCATCACGCAACTTGCTCCACAAGCAATGGCTTTTACGATGTCTCCAGAAAGTTTAATTCCACCATCGGCAATGACTCCGATGCCTTTTGATTTGGCATATTCATACACATCATACACGGCAGAGAGCTGTGGCACGCCCACACCTGCCACTACACGAGTGGTACAAATAGAACCTGGACCTACACCTACTTTTAAGGCATTAGCCCCTGCTTCAATCAAGGCTTTTGCAGCTTCGGCTGTTACGATGTTTCCGCCCACGATGTCTAAATCTGGGAACGCATTTCTCACTTCTTGAATTTTTGAAATTACCCCTTGAGAATGCCCATGCGCTGAATCCAATGCAATAATATCTACTCCCGCATCTACCAAAGCCTGAACACGCTCTAGAGTATCTGCTCCTACTCCTACGCCTGCACCTACACGCAATCTTCCTGTCTCATCTTTGCAAGCATTCGGGAACTCGGTTAAGTTATCAATATCTTTAATCGTGATAAGCCCAATTAGTTTATTGTCTTTGTCTACGATTGGTAATTTTTCAATACGGTTTTTAAGCAAAATTTCTTTGGCATCGTCTAAACTTGTATTGATGTCTGAGGTTACCAACGGTGCTTTAGTCATCACATCGGTTACTTTTTGCGACATATCTGTTTGGTAACGGATATCGCGATTGGTAAGGATTCCGATGAGTGTTCTATCTTCTTTAATTACGGGCAAACCACTGATTCTATAGGTGCGCATTAGGTTTTCGGCATCTTCCAAAGTTTGGTCTGGGTGGAGCGTAATAGGGTTAGCAATCATTCCGTTTTCTGAACGCTTTACCATATCTATCTCCTTGGCTTGTTGCTCGATAGTCATATTCTTATGAATGAATGCAAGACCGCCTTCACGCGCAAGTGCAATGGCTAATTTTGCCTCGGAAACGGTGTCCATCGCAGCACTCACTATTGGAATATTGAGCTGAATTTTCTGAGTAAGTTGTGTGGTTAAATCTACCTGAGAAGGTAATGTATTGGAATACGCAGGAACTAATAATAGATCATCAAAAGTGTATCCTTCCTGAATAATTTTGTCGGTTAAGGGCATATCTCTTTTTGCCGAGCAAATTTATAGAAAAACTGAGAAATAAACAATTTTATTCGTTAATTCTCTTTTAAATCTTTTTAGGCTAAAATTTCACGACAAGAAAACCAAACAATTTGTAAAGTTTATTTTACATTTGGAATATGAAACAATAAAACCCTTTAATCATGAAAACAAAATTCTTAATTCCGCGTAATTTTAAATGGCTTGGGCTTGCTCTTGTCTTGATTGGCATTGCGCTTTGGACTTATTCTACCTTTAAACCTAATTTTGGTATCGAAACCAAAGTTTTTGCCTTTTTGGGCTATTTTGAGGAAGATAAAATTTTTGATTTTTCGTCTAGAGATATTCTGTACACGCTTGTAAATGTGCTCTGGATCGTGGGCGGTCTCATGATTGCCTTTGCACGAGAAAAGGTTGAAGATGAATTTATCGAAAAACTGCGTTTAGAATCCTTTCAGTGGGCATTTTTGGTTAATTATTTAATCTTATTGGTTTTATTTATTTTTGTCTACGGTTTTGCTTTCATCAATGTTTTGATTTTCAGCATTTACACCGTTCTTATTTTATTTATACTCAGATTTCATTATCTTTTATTTAAACAGAAAAAAGGCTAAAAATGGAAAATACACTCAAGGTAAAACGCGCCAAAAAAAACATCACACAAGAGCAATTGGCGCAAGAAATTGGCGTGAGCCGACAAACGATACATGCCATCGAGAGCAAAAAGTATGTCCCTTCCACCGTTTTGGCTTTGAAAATCGCAGCTTATTTTGAAACGCAAGTTGAAGCTATTTTTAGTCTAGAAGAAACGGACTAAATCTATATTTTCAAATGGATTTAAAACATTCAACGGATATAAATTTTATAGGATTTTGAGATAACGGCAACATTTTTGCACCTACAAGAGGCATAAAAAATATTTATGGAAAGAAGAAAATTTTTAGAATTAACAGGTTTAGGTGCCTCTGCCTTGTTGGCAAGCAGCACACTGAGTGCATGTAGAGTTTTAAATCTTGCTCCAAACAGAACTAAAAAAGTGGGACATTTTCCCAACATCATCGTGGGGAGTGGCTACGGTGGGGCTGTGTGTGCGAGGAGATTAACCGAGAACAAGCAACCTGTGTTAATTCTAGAAATGGGAAAACGCTGGGACAGAACGCCTAAGCACGATACTTTTTGTAAAATGATTAAGGCAGATAAACGCTCTAGCTGGTTTTCTAATTGGCCAAATGCTCCAATTCCTATCCCGATCCCGATAAAAAAATATCCAGGAGTTTTAGATAAAATAAAATATGACGAAATGGATATTTTTGCAGGGCGTGCCTATGGTGGTGGTTCCATTGTGAACGGAGGAATATCTATTCCGCCAAGGAGAGATTATTTTAAAGAGATTTTCCCGCAAATCGATGATAAGGAAATGTATGATGTCTTCTTCCCACTTGCCAATAAGGAATTAAAAGTGCAAAGAATTCCAGAAAAATTCTATGACACAACGGAATATTATAATTTCTCGCGCTCTGCCGAAAAACAAGCACACAATGCAGGATTAAAAACACAATTCTTTAGCAACACCTACGACTTTGATTACATGCAACTTGAAGCCAAGGGCGAGGTTTACAAATCTGCTTTAGGAGGAGAAGTAATTTATGGAAACAATGCTGGAAAATTCAGCTTAGACCAAACTTATCTTAAAAAAGCGGAAGAAACTGGACTTGTTTCGCTCAGAACGATGCGAATGCTCGACAAAATCATTGCCAACGAAGATGGAACTTACACACTAGAGGTGAAAGTGATTAAAGAGAATGGCGATGTAGATGTACTCGAAATTTATACTTGCGACAAATTATTCCTCAACGCGGGTAGCACAGGAACTTCTGAGGTTTTGCTTAAATCTAAATATTTAGGTGGCTTGCCAAATTTAAACGAAGAACTTGGGCAACATTGGGGACCCAACGGAAATATCATGACAGGGCGAAACTTTGTAAATAGCACGGGCGTGAACCAATCAACTATTCCAGTGAAAGGGATTGATATGTGGAATGGCGATTTTGAATACAAAATTTTTGCTGAAATTGCACCGCTTCCTTTAGGCATTGAAACTTGGACTACGCTATTCCTCTCTATTTCAGACAACCGAGAGCGTGGAAACTACTATTTTGACAAAGCAAGTAAAAAGGTAAAACTGAACTGGAAAAGATCTCAAAACGAATATTCTGTAAAAGCAGCCAAACTTTTACTCAAAAAACTGAAAGAAGACAACGGCGGAACTCGTTCGCGATTGTTGTTTAATAATGGATTTGGAGATGATTTCTGCTACCACCCACTTGGCGGTTGCGTGCTAGGCAAAGCTACCGATGATTTTGGTCGTGTGCATGGGTACAAAAATCTGTATGTGCAAGACAGCTCACTCATTCCAGGGAGTGCGGGCGTAAATCCTTTTGTGTTTATCACCGCCTTGGCAGAGCGAAATATGGCAACCATTGCGAAAGAAGATTTTAAACAAATTTAACGATTTAGGTAATTTTTATAAATATTTTTTATTTCAAAAGTCTTTTTTGGAATCAATGTTGCAATATTAATTGTATAAAATTTTAAATTATGGCAAATCAAGTAGAAGTAATGAAAAGTGTTTTGAACAAACTAGAAGATATCAAAAACACACAACAAAGTTTAATCGAAAAAGTGGGACAAGTTGAAGTAGATTTATTTGAAATCAAATCTGAACAATTAGACAAAAGATTAGAAAAAGTGCATCAAGCAGCAGCTGATTCGCTAGATGTAATCACTGAAGCTATTGAGGATTTTGAAATCAAGAAAAACCAAATAGAACAAGGTTTGAAATAATAAATTTCATTTAATTTTTCATATTAAAAAACCCGTTGAGAATATGTTTTCCCAACGGGTTTTAAATTTTGATTATAAAAAAATCACCCTCAAAAAAATGAGAGTGATTTTATATTTTTAACTTGGATTAAAATTAGAATTTATAAGTAACTCCTATTTTTCCTCCAGATACTTGGCTTCCTCCACCAAACTCTAAATTAGCTGCCCAGTTTGGAGCAAAGAAATATCTTGTTCCTACTTGAGCTCCAAAACCTGTATTAGAACCGCTAACTTTATAAACATCATCCTTAATGTTATAAGAATAATAAGTAAGGTTTAATCCAGCATAAACATCCCACTCGCTTGGCAAGCTTAAAAGTCTATCGAAATAATAATTTCCAACAGCTCCCACCGAAAAAATGTCAGCCTTTACTTTTAAAGATTGATATCCATAATTGCTTGCACTACCATATTCTAACTGCCCTCCAACTGTGATATCATCAGTCACATAATGTTCTGCTCCTACATAAACAGGAACACCAGACCATGAATCAAAACCAACACCTACATTGATTAATGTTTCACCTTGTTGTGCACTTACTTGTGAAATTCCGAAAGCGACTAACGCGCTGAATAATAACTTTTTCATTTCTGTAATTTTAACTTAATGTTGTTACAGCAAATTTAATAATATTTACCAATTGTGCAACTATTTCTTTTGTTAATTCATGCCAGGGATTTTACTTCCCATCATCTTCATCATAGCCTTTCCTTGGCTAGATTGCATAAATTTCATCATCTTGCCCATTTGCGAGAATTGCTTCAATAATTGGTTTACATCTTGCACCGAGCGACCACAACCTCTTGCAATACGGCGTTTGCGACTGGCATCGATGATGTTTGGATTTTCACGCTCTTGATTGGTCATTGAGTAAATGATTGCTTCTACATGTTTAAAGGCATCATCGTCGATTTCGATTCCTTTCAAGGCTTTTCCTGCACCTGGAATCATACCCAAAAGGTCTTTCATGTTCCCCATGCGCTTGATTTGCTTGATTTGTTTTAAGAAATCATTAAAATCAAATTTATTTTTAGCGATTTTCTTTTGTAATCTTCTCGCCTCTTCCTCGTCAAATTGTTCTTGCGCTCTCTCTACAAGGGAAACCACATCTCCCATTCCCAAAATTCTGTCTGCCATACGACTTGGGTGGAACACATCTAGTTTATCGAGCTTCTCACCTGTTGAGATAAATTTGATAGGTTTATCTACCACGGTGCGAATCGTAAGTGCCGCTCCACCACGGGTATCACCATCTAATTTTGTGAGCACTACACCATCATAATCAAGCACTTCGTTGAAAGCTTTTGCCGTATTCACCGCATCTTGCCCCGTCATCGAATCCACTACGAAAAGGGTTTCGGTTGGCTTAATGGCTTGGTGCACATTTCGAATCTCCTGCATCATTGCCTCATCTATTGCTAAACGCCCTGCGGTATCGACAATGATTACATTATTATTGTTTTGTCTGGCTTGTTGCAAAGCATTTTGAGCAATTTCCACAGGATTTTTGTTCCCCTCCTCGGTGTAAACTGGCACATCAATCTGCTCGCCTAAAACTTTTAGCTGATCGATCGCTGCAGGACGATACACATCGCCTGCTACCAAAAGTGGTTTTTTGCTCTTTTTCTTTTTAAGAAACTGAGCTAATTTACCTGAAAAAGTGGTTTTACCAGAACCTTGCAAACCAGCAATTAAGATAATAGTTGGGTTGGCAGAAACATTTAATTCTTGGGTTTCGCCTCCCATAAGCTCCGCCATTTCGTCGTGCACGATTTTGGTCATCAACTGCCCTGGATTCAAGGTTGTTAATACATTTTGACCTATGGCTTTGTCTTTTACTTTATTAGTAAAATCTTTGGCTACTTTGTAGCTAACATCGGCATCCACAAGTGCGCGTCTGATTTCCTTGATGGTTTCTGCAACATTTATTTCTGAAATATGCCCGTGCCCTTTGAGCGTGTGCAAGGCATTATCTAATTTATCTTGTAAGCTTTGAAACATTTATTTCTGTTTGATTTAATATTAAAAATTATCGTTTTTTCCGACTTTTGGCAAATTTAAGGATTTTTAATCAAGCGTAAAAACTGCCTAAAATTTAAATTTATGCTTGCGCTTGGTCTTTTGCTCTAAAAGTCTTTAATAATATTTTGTAAAACGCATTTTCGCAATCGGTAATATCCTCATCGGCACGAATGAGCTTTTTGGCAACTTCGATGAATTGCTCACGCTCTTCTGGTGTAGAATCATCGTAGAAATCCTCTACTTTGCTCACAAAATGTTTTTCTAATTCTGTGCTTTCAAGATTGATGATTTCTTCTAAATCTTGATCAAGATTTAAAGGAAAAGGCGACTCATCGCTTAAATACTCGCGAATGATATTATCGGCACGAGAATCAAAGTCCTCGTCGATGGTTGAAAGCAACATTAAAATATGATATCCTGCAATGGTTTTATTTGATTTGCTCATAAATTAGTTATTTTTTAAAGTTGTTCAGATAAATCCTCCCAATTCTGCATTTTTTCTTGCAAATTATTTTTTAAAGCTTCATAATTTGCCAATTGCTCCTCGCTTGGATTTTCTTGCATAAATTTTTGTTCTAAATTAGCAATTTCTTCTTCGAGTTGTGCTATTTCTGCCTCTAAGTTACTAATTTTATTTTTAATTCGTTTATCTTCTTTTCTTTCGGGCTGAACTTCAACAGATTTAGTCGTTTCTTTTTTCTGTTCCACCTTTTCGATTTCGCGCATATTCGATGCTTTTCTATACTCTAGATATTCATCGATATTGCCTAAAAATTCTTTAACTTCTCCTTCTTTAAATTCCACAATCTTATCTGCCAGTCCGCTTAAAAACTCACGGTCGTGAGAAACTAAAATTAAAGTTCCCTCATAGTTGTTCAGTGCGTTTTTCAAAATTTCTTTAGACTGAATATCCAAGTGGTTGGTAGGCTCGTCCATGATCAAAACATTAGACGGATGCAAGAGTAATTTAGCCAAAGCTAAACGATTTCTCTCTCCTCCTGAAAGGACTTTCACTTTTTTCTCGGCTGCTTCTCCACTGAATAAAAATGCGCCTAAAACATCACGCACTCGTGGTCTTGTATTTTCATTGGCGGCATGCTCTGCTTCTTCTAGCACTGTACGCGTATCCACTAACACATGATGCTGATTCTGTGCAAAATACCCTACTTCTACATTGTGCCCATGTTTGATTTTGCCCTCAAAATCCAGTTCGCCCACGATGCAGCGTGCCAGCGTGGTTTTCCCTTGTCCGTTTTGTCCCACAAAAGCCACCTTTTCGCCTCGTACAATTTCAAGATTTACATTGCTAAAAATCGTATGATCTCCAAATGCTTTTTTCACATTTTCGAGATTAAACACCACTTTGCCAGAACGTTGAGATGCCTCAAAATTGATGTTCATGCTGTGGACATCTTCGTTTTCGACTTCGATAATGTCAATACGCTCCAATTTCTTTTGCAAAGATTTAGCCGTTGAAGCTTTGGAGGCTTTGGCTCTAAATTTATCGATTAATTGCTCGGTGTGTTTTATAAATTGTTCTTGATTTTTCTTCTCGGCTTTGAGTTGCTCACGGCGTTCATCTCTCAGCTGAATGTATTTGGTGTAATTTGCCTTATAATCGTGAATACGCTTATTTGCCACCTCGAGCGTACGATTGGTTACATTGTCCAAAAATAATTTGTCGTGCGATACCAAAATCACTGCTCCCTCGTAGCTTTTTAAGAAATCCTCCAACCACAAAATGGAATCGATGTCCAAGTGGTTGGTCGGCTCGTCGAGTAACATCACATCGTGTTTTTGAAGTAATAATTTGGCTAATTCCACGCGCATACGCCACCCGCCTGAAAATTCCGAAGTTAAACGATTAAAGTCTGAATTCTTAAATCCTAAACCTTTTAAAACTTTTTCGATATCAGCATCTTTGGTATAGCCACCGAGCATGGTGTAGCGTTCTGTTAAGTGGCTGATGTCGTGGATTAAATCATGATATTCATCGCTCTCGTAATCGGTGCGTGTTGCCAATTGGTGATTGACCTCGTCCATCCGTTGTTGCAAATAATTGAGCTGTTCAAAGGCTTGTTGGGCTTCTTCCCACACGGTGCGTCCCTCTTCAAAATCAATATCTTGCGACAAATAGCCCACACTGATTTGCCCTTCATAAACTACTTCTCCTTCGGTAGGATTTTGTTTTTTTGAAAGGATTTTTAGCAAGGTAGATTTTCCTGCTCCGTTTTTACCAGCGAGCCCCACGCGATCGCCTTTATTGATTCTAAAAGTTACTCCGTCAAACAAATAATTGCCCGCGAAGTGTACTCCAACATTTTGCGCTTGTAACATGGGGCAAAAATACATTATTTAGTTTGTAAGTACAATATTGCAGTAATTTTTTAAAGATATAGTATTTTTTAAATAACTACCCCAAATGATTTTTTAATTTCAACTAAAAATGATACAAATTCAATTTTGTTATAAACTTAAAAAAACCGCTTTTTAGCGGTTTTTCTTACAAAAATCTTTTAATATCGATTAACGGATCAATCGGTTTGTTTAGTTCTATGGATTCATACAAAGCTTTGGACATAGCTGGCCCATTGAATGTTCCGCGCGTGCCTAGACCATTTAAAACATACAAATTTGCGTGTTCTGGATGCTGACCAATGATTGGCTTATGATCTGGAACCGTGGGTCTTAATCCTACTTTTTCATCAATGATTTGATATCGCTCTGTATAGAAATGCTCCAATTGTTCTTGAAGTTTCTGGCGATCTTCGATTGTGGCTTCTTCATTTTCAAAATCACGATTATAGGTAGCTCCTACAAAGTATTCATGCTTGCCTATGGGCATTAGAAAACATTTTGATTTCACAATAGCATGTGGCAAGGCTTCTTCTGTTCTGATTTTCAACACTTGCCCCTTATTAGGAACTACTGGAATAAAACCAAAATACGGATTTTGAGAAACTTTGGCTCCTTCTGCAAAGACAATCTTCTCAAATGCTATATCTTCGTAAGTATTATTTTCTAGATTTAATTTGGAATAATCAAATTTTTCATTCCTAAAATGTGATTTATATTGATTTTTGAAATCAGCCAAAAGTTGAGTAATGTCTACATATCCTGTGTAGCGCATTGTTCCAAATCCATGTTCCGCTTTGATGCTTGCGTATTTATTAGCCTTTAAATCTTTGTTTAAATATTTTTCTAAAACTTGATTTTCTAATCGTTTTCTTTGCCAAATTTCACCTTCTTTCTCGTTTGCCAAGACTCTATAAATAGGCATTTCATGAAAGTATTTATTACCTAAAAGATCGGCAAATTCAGCAAATGTCTTTTTGAGCAGCTCCATTTGTTCTATCGCTTGCCAAACTGGTGTAAAGCGTTTCAGCACCACGGGGTTTACAACACCCGCTGCAACATTGGAGGCGGTGATTTTTTGATCATCGAAAATTACAAAAGATTGTTTGTTTTCCACACAATATTTAGCAAAACAAACATTGGCTAGCCCATAGCCCACTAATATATATCGCGTTTTCATGAGACAAAGTTAACATAAAAAAATCCCGATATGCTAACACATCGGGATTATATTTGTCATATTTTTAGAAATATATTTTTAACTATTTCTTGTTAGTAATTCCACATTTCGTTTTCCTTTTGTAGAATTTCTTCCTTGATTTTTCGGCTGGCTTCTAGCTGAGCTTCTGCATCTTTTGGAATAAATTGGTCTATGCTTCGATTTCCCATCATGTCGCTAGCTTTATAAATCACGGTATTGAATCTTCGTCCATTCAGCATATCATCAAATGTTACTTTTGATGAGGCGTTTTTGGAATTAAACACCTTATATCTGTTCAGAACCTTTCTAGCATCTGGATACCAAATCCAGAATAAATCTACATAATCATCGGCTCCATCAAAACCTCTCCCCATAGATTGAGCGTCTGGACCCATCATCGAAATTCCGAGGATACGGTAACGCATTTCGCCTATTCTTCTATCGATATACCACATTCCCTTGATCTTGATCATTTTAACCTTGTCGCTTCCTACAGGATATCTATCTATACCAGTATCTTGCACTTTGCTCATGTCTACACCTGCTTCTTTTTGCTCATAATACCAATCTGTGGTATCTGTTCTTGAAAGAGAATTTAGTGCTTCTTGAGGAGTTAATTTATGCTCAAAAAACTCATCATCATAAACTTCTTTGATTTCGCCACTTTCAATTCCTTTTTTCAATGCATCGAACAATGATAAAGTGCTGTATGCTATACCGTTTGATGAATTATAATAAGGCTGATTCAGCTTCTCGTTCATGTCTATAATTTCCCAAACTACTTTAGACCATAGCACATCATTGTCGTCTATATAACCGTATGGCATAGGCTCATCTGCATTGGGAATTGTGTCTCCTTTAGAATTTAAAGAAACATTTTCTGCTCTCATTCTTCGGAGTTCTTCGGGTGACTTAGCATTTAGCACCGATTGTGCATTTACAATAGCACCTAGCAGTATTAATGTTAAACTTAATAGTTTATATTTCATTTTCATATGAATTTATTCTTTTAAAAAACCTTATTGAACATCTATTACTACTGGAGAGATATTCGGTATTCTACCATCTAGTCCAGAAGCTGTAGCTTCAATATCGAAAATATTAACCGCATCTCCAGGTTTCACATTTTTAAGCACTCGATCGGCTCCGCTTAAACTATTTCCTGAAACGCTAACTGTCTTCTGCCCTGGAACTTTAACTTTAAAACTCTTAACTGTAAAGCTTACAGGGAACTCGAAATTCGGAATGGCTGCATCTACCGTAAGTCTTGATAATGAGCTTACAGAAGTGGTAAGAGCATTTTTTCCACGAATTTGTCCTTGTGGCGGTGGAACTGGTTTTATTCTAAATTCCTTTTTCTCTGTAACTACTGCTCCCGAAGAAGTTTTGGCACTTGCGGTAAATACTACGGTGTTTCCAGAAGAAACTCGATAATTATATTTTCCGTTTGATCCACTAAGCGATCCTGTAGAGGCAGTCATATTAATTGGACCATCTGCCCCATTGATGGTTGCAGTAATAGGGTTTGTTACGCCTCTATACACAACATTCATCTTATCTGCTGAGATAGATCCTCCTGTAGGTGCTTTTGCTAATGTTTCGCTTACAACTTGGTATGTACGCTCAAATGGCATTGTTTCAGTTGAGCCATCTGGCTTTTTATAAGTCATAGTACCTCTAATTGTCTGTGTGCCATCTGTCGAGGTGTTTAAATCAAAGGTTGCTCGACCATTAGTCAATGCAATAGATCTTCCATTAGCAGTCACAGTTCCTTGTAAGGAGTTGTCATAAGCTCCAAAAGCTATATTTGCTAATACTTTTTCTCCTTTCTTAACAATTGGAGGAATATCAACAATTGGCTGGAATGCTTTTAATTCAATCTCATCCTGTAGTTTATCTGCCAATAAATTTCTCACTAAATTCCCCTCTTCTGTTCTAACATCAGATTGAATTTTAGATAAATTAGTCAAGGCTGCTACCATCGGCTGATTATAGAACATTCTATACAACCATTCTTTCTTAGCATTTCCTTCTGTGCTAAACAATTTATTGACACGAGATTTATCTGTTTCGCTAGTGTATTGTCCTAGCATAAAATCGTGATACTGATTGATTTTATTTTTAAGTTCTGCCCCCGTTTTTGAAGGTTCTTGTGAACGGAAAAACAAATTAGTTACAGCATCTGTATTTTGCAAAGAATTATAACTAGTTTCTTGTTCACCATCTTTTGGTGCTACATAGCCAGTTTCTGCAATAAGTTGTTGTTTCACAGCTTCTATTGCTTCAAACACTTCGTTAGATTTAGCCCTAACCTCTTCAGCTTTAGCTTGCACTTTTTGGTAATCGGCATCATCTTTTGCTTTATTCTTAATTTGCTCGTAAAATGTATTATTGTTTTCGCTCGCCAAAGCTGATGCATCTGTGAGCGAAGTATTTACGCCTTCAAAGCTTCTCAACACCTCTCTATCTATCTGCATCGCCATCATAGCAATGAAGATAAGATACATCAGGTTGATCATCTTCTGGCGTGGTGGTAATTTTCCCTTTGCCATGGTTTAAATCTTTGTAGAATTAATAATTAAAATTGAATTAAACATTTGGTTGTCTCATGGCTGATAACATGCCACCATATACTTTGTTTAAGTCGTTTACATTTTTAGTTAATTTATTCATCTCAGCCATAAATTGTTCAGATCCTGAAGCAGATTTTTGCATCTCGTTGATGAATTTTTGGTTTAATTCTACTTGTTTTTTACCATTTTCTAGTTGCACTTGATATAGTGAGTTTAAAGACTCCATATGATTTGCAGCCAAGGCTAATTGATCACCATATTTTTGTGTATTTCTTGAAGCATCTACTGTTTTATTCATTTCTTCTACAGTGTTGCTAAAGCTATTGATACCATCTTTTAATCTAGTCATCAAAGCTGCGTCTAACTTAGCATCTGCCAACATTTTATCTAATTTAGCACTTAATGAAGCTTCTGAAGCCCCTGAATCTGCTACTACATTTTGTTTTCTTGCAACTGGTTTTGCATTTGGGTCTGCCAATTCTGGATAGGCTTTTTCCCAATCATACTCTCCTGCTGGAGGATCGAATGCAAAGACTATAAAGATAAGTGCCTCTACGCCTAGACCTATTGCTAATACTAATGAGCCATTTATTGGACCAATTCCCCAGTGGTTAATTTTAAATAAAGCTCCAATAATTACCACGGCGGCTCCTAGGGAGTACACCATATTTAGTATTACATCTTTCTTTTTTGTTTTTGCTGCCATAATTTTATTATGATTTAATTTTTGTATTATTTTATAATTATCTTCTTGGTTTTCTATATTTTACTTTAGCTCCTTCTGGAATGGTTTGTACAGTTCTAAAGCCGATGTAGCTTCGAGCTGAATCTTTGTATTCATATTCTCTGTTGGCTACCATGAGCAGATATCCTATATCTTTCCAAGAACCTCCTTTTACAGTTTTCTTTCTATTATCTTTTCCAGAACCTAAATAAGGATTCAAGGTTGAAGTATATTCACTAGAAATGATTTCATAAGGAGACTGTGTCCACTCGGCTACATTTCCTGCCATATCATATAATCCGTAATCGTTTGGATAAAATGATTTTACAGGTGCTGTATAAATGTATCCTTTTTTCTTAGATTTAGAACAACAATCTTCTACATAATCTCCTCTTTTAGGCTTAAAGTTTGCCAAATAGCATCCTCTGCTATCCATCAAGTAAGGGCCTCCCCAAGGATATGGTGCATCTTCCAAACCTCCACGAGCTGCGTATTCCCACTCTACTTCGGTAGGGAGACGGTACACAATCACATCGTTTTCTGGTTTCTTTTTTCTTGAATTATTGTATTTTCTATGTTTTTCTGTTCTATAAGCACAGAATCCTCTTGCTTGATCCCATGTTACCCCTACTACTGGATATTTTGAATAAGCTGTATTCCAGAAATAATCTTGATGTAACGGATCATTGTATGCATAATTAAAGTCTCTTACCCAAACGGTAGTATCTGGATAAACATTGATAGTATCTACGGTAACAAAGTCTTTTCTAGTTTTTCCGCTTTTAGCATACTTCGCTGCTTTGTTTTTATCAATTTCAGTAAATACATAGTTCAATTTTCGAACATCTAATAATCTCTCTCCATTGAATCTGTCTTTTGGTGGATAATATAAATCCTCCATTACTTCTACATAATCTCTATCTGGGTAGTCAAATTTATTCCAAATGATTGGCACATCCCAGTTCAATTGGCGTTCAGAATCGTAGCCACTTCTACCATCTGCCATTTCATTAATATACTGATCGTAAGCCGATGGCTGATCTCCATTGGTTCTTACTTTAAATGCATATTCTGCAATACCATTTTGACCCTGATTTTGTCCCCCGCTGTAACCTAATTCATTGGCTCTTTCAGCTAGTCTTTGTCTTACGATAGAATCTCTTACATAATTTACAAAATCATGATACATTTCGTTGGTAATTTCAGTTTCATCCATAAAAAATCCTGAAACCGAAACTGTTTTTGGAGATGCATTTCTTTGTTGCGCAAAGTCATAATCAGTTTGTCCCATAACAAAAGATCCTCCCGGAACAGGCACCATACCTACTGGGCGCTGAGGAACAAAACTTTTGGATTTGCTACTTGAGACAATCATCCCTCTGTCATTAGACTTCTTCTTCCCATTGAACATGTTACAAGAAGTCAATGTTACTGCCATGAATATAGCTACATAAATTCTTATCATTTGACTCTTCGTTTTAGAGTGTGTAAAACTATTATATTTTTTTGAACTACCCAAAAATAAATGTTATATTGTTTATTTCAACCTATTTATCAGAAAAACCTTTTGTAAAATCTAAACCATTTTTCAGGTAAATTTCCGCTTAATGTTTCTCTATAATCATACTCACTACAAGGGAGCATTTTTCTTATTCCATCTATGTTTACTTCGATCCACCATCTTTCTGAATTGGTGGATTTATAGAATACTATTTCTTCCTCTTCGTACAACACTCGGAATTTTTCTTTTTCAGAATCATCTTTCAAGTTGTTTTTTGCTTCAATAAAGTACCACATCATCTCCGCTACTAGACTTGCATCTGCTATATCTAATAAATAGGAGTTTGATAAATGTAAATTTTTAACGGCTGGACTCAGCCCCGAGTAGCGCATTAAGGCACAAATCTCTCTTTCGTTCAATCCATTTGCCGTTAACACTAGCGGATTATTGAAACTTGAAGCTTGCATTACAGAGAAATCTACCGACACAAGATCTTTCTCTCTAAGTAATGGTTCTGCTTGTTTTAAATCCTCTGTTAATTTCCCGAGACGGATATTGTCAAAATTTAATTGCTCTAGTATATCGAATTCTTCTGCCGCATTGTATGGTGCTTGATTGGCTATATTTACATATTCTAGCAATTTTTGCTCTTTTCCCAAAATCATTTGAGACACAAAATTATCATGACTTAATCTACCATCTAAAGAATTTATATCTAACTTAAAATCAATACCTGCAACATTCACCCATTTCTTCTGAATCCCCAAAAAGATGGAGTAAGAAAGTGCCTGAGTTCCTCCTATTATGATTAAAGTAACTTTCTTTTCTGAAAATTGCTTTACAATGCTTTCCACATCGGCGCAAGTATCTAGAAAATCCTCGCTCACAGCTATACTTCCTAAATCATACAACGGATTTTTCCAATTACTGATCGAAAGCTGATAAAATCTACGACGCACCTCTGAAAAGAATGGATCCACCTCTCCGTTTCCAAAACTGTCGTACTCTCCCACTGAGAGTAACACTACAGCGTTTGAATCTAGGGCTTCATCTATCTCAAAACGAACATGACTACCAACCATATACTTGGTCGTAGCTTCTGCATAAGCTCTTAATTCATAAGGAATAGGCAACAATATATCCTGAAAGTCCATTATTTAGTTTTCTTGATTTTTATAGTAGATTTTTTGGAAGAAGTTTTACGAGTTGATTTTTTACCTGCACTTTTTTTAGTTGCTTTTTTAGGTTTTGCATTTTCCAAGATTTTTTGCGCCTCTTTTAGAGACATGTTTTGCACATCAACTTCTTTGCCAACTTCTACTTTCAGTTTTCCTTGAATGATGTTGTGGCGTTTCCACCTTGCCTTTTCGATACGAATCCCCTCTGCTTCCCAATTTTTTACGACTTTTTCTGCTTCTTTTTTCTTTTTATCTTCGATCAATTCTTTGATGTCTGATTGAGATAAATTATCGAAATCGTATTTTTTATTGACATTGATATACAAATCATTCCATTTGATAAAAGGTCCAAATCGTCCCTTTCCACGAGTTACTTCCAAGCCATCGTACATGGCGATTGGAGCATCTTCTTTGAGTCTTATCTCGATTAATTCTTTGGCTCTTTCAAATTCCACCTCATAAGGATCTTCATCTTTGCTAAGGGAAATAAATTTTTCTCCAAAACGAACATAAGGTCCAAATCTTCCTATATTTACCTCTACTTCTTCTCCTTTATAAGTTCCTAAATCTTTTGGCAACTCAAATAATTTAAGTGCCTCTTCTAGCGTGATTGTAGAAATATTCTGATCAGGATTTAGCCCTGCAAATTTTGGTTTTTCCTTATCCTCCACCTCTCCTATTTGCACCATGGCTCCGTATCTTCCGATTCGGGAATATACATTTTTCCCAGTTTTAGGATCAACTCCTAAAAGGCGTTCTCCCGTAGCTCGCTCCGCATTTTCTTCTACTTTTGCTACATTTTCGTTGAACCCTTTATAAAAATCGCCCAAGACTTTGGTCCAATCTTCTTTTCCTGCAGCAATTTCATCAAATCCTTCTTCTACTTTGGCAGTAAATTGATAATCCATGATATTTTTGAAATATTCAACCAAAAAATCATTTACTACAATTCCCACATCTGTCGGTTTCAGTTTATTTTTTTCAGTTCCAAATCTTTCTGATTCCGAAACTTCTTTTACCTCCCCTTTGTTGTTCAAAACTAGGGTTCTGATGTTGCGTTCCTCTCCGTCTGAATTATAGAGCTCTACATAATTTCTCTTTTGAATGGTAGAAATTGTGGGAGCATAAGTAGATGGTCGCCCGATGCCTAATTCTTCTAATTGGCGCACCAAAGTTGCCTCTGAATAGCGGGGTGCATGACGCGTGAATTTCTCTATTCCTTTAATTAAATTTACTTTTAAATCCTCTCCCACAGATACTTTAGGCAAAAGTGTCATTCCCTGAGCTTGAGCTACATCGTCATCGTCTTCGCTACTTTCTTGATACACTTTTAGAAAACCATCAAAAAGCACCACTTCACCTTTTCCTCTAAAGATGTGTTTAGGTGTTTTTTCATTTTTAACGCTTATTGTTGTTCTTTCAAGCTCGGCATCAGCCATTTGGCTCGCAAGTGTTCTTTTATAGATTAGCTCATATAATCGATTCTGAGCCGAATCCATTCCCGCATGTTGCTGAGCTAAATTAGTTGGGCGGATTGCCTCGTGTGCCTCTTGTGCACCTTTGGTCTTACTTTTATATCTTCTCGTTTTAGCGTATTTCTCGCCATATTCTTCGGTTACTACTTTTTTAGCTTCTGCCAAAGCATCGTCCGACAAGTTTACACTATCGGTACGCATGTAAGTAATCATCCCCTGCTCATATAATTGCTGGGCAACACTCATGGTGCGTGTTACCGAAAATCCTAACTTTCTAGATGCCTCTTGCTGCAAAGTAGAAGTTGTAAAAGGCGGTGCTGGAGAGCGTTTCCCCGGTCGTGTATCTACATTAGACACAAAAAAATCTGCCTCTTTACACTTTTTTATAAAGGCTTTAGCTTCTTTATAGTCTTTAAATTCAGTATTTAAACTTGCTTCGAATATTTCGCCTGTTTCTAAAACAAATTCTGCGATAAATCGAAAACTATTTTCTGGCTCAAATGCCATAATTTCTTTCTCTCGCTCCACAATCAATCGCACTGCTACCGATTGCACGCGCCCTGCTGAAAGTCCTGGCTTTATTTTTTTCCATAAAACAGGCGACATTTTAAACCCAACCAAGCGGTCTAGGATTCGGCGTGCTTGTTGCGCATTTACCAAGTCTTCGTCTATGGTTCTTGGATTTTCTACTGCTTTTAAAATTGCTTTTTTAGTAATTTCGTTGAAAACAATTCTTTTGGTATCTTTTTTTCTAAGACCTAACTCATTGTATAGATGCCACGCGATGGCTTCCCCCTCACGATCCTCATCGGATGCTAGCCACACGGTTTCAGCCTTGCTAGAGAGTTCTTTTAGTTTCTTTACCACATCGCGTTTATCGGGAGAGATCTCATATTCTGGTTTAAAATGATTTTCAATGTCTATCCCCATACTTTTCTTGGGTAAATCCACTACATGACCAAAACTTGATTGAACTTCAAAATCTCCCCCTAAATATTTTTGAATCGTTTTGGCTTTTGCAGGTGACTCTACTATGACTAAATTCTTGGGCATCGTTTAATAAAATTTTGATGCAAAAATAAATACATTTTTTTAATTAATGTTTTTAATCTCACAAACTCTTGTTAAATTCAATTATAAAAAACATTCATCAAGAGACATAAACACATTTAATTTTCAAGACATTACGCACTTCGCTTTGAATATAAAATTTAATATCAAAATTATTTTTGGGCTAATTCTTTTTTTATTCCTTCAATTTTAGGCAAATTTGCACTAAAGCATTTAAGTCCAAAAAAACTTGCAAAATCATAATATACATAAAGCTAAAAGCGCATTATTTCTAGGGATTCTCGGCAATTCATTTTTATTTTTTGTAAAATTACTGAGCGGGATTTTCGGGAACTCTTTTGCACTCGTGGCAGATGCCATCGAATCCTTGACCGATGTTATCTCTTCTACGCTTTTATTCTTTGGGTTTAACTACGCACACAAGCCGCCCGACAAAGATCACCCTTATGGGCACGGACGAGCAGAGCCACTCATGACTTTTGTCGTGGTGATTTTTCTCGTAATTTCTGCATTGATTATTGCACGAGAAAGTATCATTAATATCCAAACACCTCACGCTTTGCCCAAGCCTTTTACCTTATATATATTGGCGGCGATTATCGTTTCTAAAGAGTTGTTTTATCGCTATTCGGCTCGTGCGGGCGAAGAAAGCGAAAGCACCTCTGTAAAAGCCGATGCGTGGCACCATCGCGCCGATGCACTCACCTCGCTAGCGGCTTTTGTAGGCATCAGCTTTGCTCTGATTATGGGACAGGGTTACGAGGCTGCAGACGACTGGGCGGCACTGGTAGCTTGCGGAATTATATTGTATAATGCTTATAGTATTTTCCGTCCTGCTCTGGGCGAAATTATGGATGAGCACCGTTACGATGATTTTGTTGCAGAGATTAGGGCGATATCTAAAAATGTTTCTGGCGTGCACGCTACCGAAAAATGCTTTGTGCGCAAACAAGGCACACAATATATAATAGATATACACTTAATTGTAGATGGCGAAATCACTGTGCGACAAGGACACGATATCGCTCACCAAGTGAAAAAAACTTTGATTGAAAAATATCCAAAAATCATCGAGGTGATGACGCATGTGGAACCTCTGAAGAAAACGACTTAAAAATTAATCGAAATTCTGCATTTTTATCAATTGAGCATACATTCCAGTTTTGGCAATTAATTCCTCATGCTTTCCTTGCTCCTTGATTTCTCCGTTCTCCATTACCACGATTAAATCTGCATTTTGAATGGTAGAAAGTCTATGAGCAATCATTAAAGATGTAGTGCTCTGCATCATATAATCAAGTGCTTGTTGCACCAATCTTTCTGAATGCGTATCAAGTGCCGAAGTCGCTTCGTCCAAAATCATAATTGGCGGATTCTTCAGAACAGCACGCGCAATAGAGAGACGCTGCTTTTGTCCGCCCGAAAGCTTACTTCCACCCTCACCTATATTCTCTTCGTATTTTAAAGGCAATTTCTCGATAAACTCCTTTGCATTTGCCACCTCTGCAGCATGATACACTTCTTCTGGCGTCGCATTTTCCTTTCCGAGTGCAATGTTGTTATACACCGTGTCGTTGAACAAAATGGAATCTTGCGTTACCATGCCCATGAGTTTTCTAAAATCTTTTAAATTTAAATCTTTAATAGAAACGCCATCGACCAAAATTTCTCCTTCTTGCGGATCGTAAAATCTTGCGAGCAAATTGGCAATCGTAGATTTCCCACTCCCCGACTGACCGACGAGTGCTACGCTCATACCTTTTTTAATGGTTAAATTAAAGTTTTTGATAATTGGCGTGTCTTTTTCATAGCTAAAGCTTACATTTCTAAACTCAATTTCATGATTAAATTCATTAATTTCCACGGCATTTGCTTGCTCCTCTACCACAACATCGGCGTCTAAAATTTCAAAGACACGCTCTGCGGAGGCATTTCCGCGTGCGATGTCTGTTACCGCTTTAGACAAACTTTTGGCAGGATCTAGCATTTGGAAAAAAATCCCGATAAAAGTCAAAAATGCCTCTCCCGTTAAATTCCCTCCTTCAATAATGACTTTTCCACCATAAAAAACTAAAATAATCATGGTTACAGAACCTAAAACTTCACTCATTGGCGAAGAAAGTTCGTAGCGTCGTTCTACTTTATTATAGATTTTTCGCCAAGTGCTATTGAGCTTAAAAAAGCGTTTAGTTAAAATATTTTCAGCATTGAAAATTTTAATGATTTTATTGGCAGCAATGGTTTCCTCCACACTAGAAATCAACCTGCCCAACAGGTGCTGAGACTCGTGCGAAGATCTTTTAAGACTTTTAGAAATCATAGAAATCACGCCCCCCATTAGTGGCAAAACAATGAATGCCACCAAGGTTAAACCTGCGTTTAAATAAATCAACATTACCAGCGAGGCTATAATCATAAACGGAGCACGAAATATCTCAATCAACGGGTTTAAGTTATATCGCTGAATGTTATCTACATCGCTAGACACACGGCTCATTAAATCGCCCTTGCGTTGATCGGTGAAAAAAGAAACGGGCAATTTTACTATTTTGGCATATAAATCGTTTCTAATATCGCGAGAAATTCCTGATTTTAACGAAATTACATAACACTGAGCGGCATATCTAAAGATATTTCTCAATAAAAACAAAGTTACCGTAATTAAACAGATGAAGGCTAAAACCGTTAATTCCCCATGAACATTCATTTGCTCTGCAATGTATTTATTCAGTAAATATTGCGCATGTTGAAAACTGAATTCCCCCACGCCTTCTGGTTCAATGATTTCGGTAGTATTTTTCTCCACATTGTCAAACAAAATCTTGAGTATCGGGAACAATGAGGATATCGAAAAAATGGCAAATAAGGAATATAAAATATTGAAAAATACAGTGAGTACTAAATCTAGCTTGTAAGGCTTTATGTATTTTAAAACTCTTTTAAATGCTTTCATAATCAAAATTGAAATGCAAATGTAATCAAAATGTATTATTTGAGATTATATAATTATTTATTAAATTGCAAACTTTATTAATCATCAGTTATGACATTAGCCAACGAAGTAGCCTCTTGCATAAGAGTTGTTGAAGATTTCCCGCACAAAGGAATCTCTTTTAAAGATTTTAGCGGTGTGTTTCAAAATCCAGAAGTTTCAGAAAAAGTGATTGCTTATTTTGCAGATCAAGCCAGAGGAAAAGTAGATGCTGTCTGCGGTATAGAGAGTCGTGGTTTTATCTTAGGACTTCCTATCGCTCTTGCATTGAAAGTTCCTTTTATAATGATTAGAAAAAAAGGAAAATTACCACCTCCTACCGTGGAGGCTTCTTATGAGCTAGAATACGGAGCAGCTACGCTAGAAATGGTAGATGGGCAATTGGAAAAAGGAGCTCGAGTGCTCATTCACGACGATGTTTTAGCAACTGGGGGCACCGCTGCTGCGTGCGCAGAACTGGTTACCAAAGTGGGAGCAATTCCTGCCCAGTTTAATTTCTTGATTGAACTCGATTTTCTGAAAGGAAGAGAAAAAATTGGCAATACAGAAATCGTTACTATTTTAAAATATTAAACCCAACTCATTTTTTTGAGTTTTTTGCCTTTAATCTTAATATGAAAAAGACATTTCTTCTCGTTTTTGGCGGACTTTTCAGTCTTGGTTTGGCTCAAAACCAGCAGTGGTCGCTTGAGCAAATGGTAGCTTATGCCAAACAGCATAACCTCAACCTTCAGCAAAATAGAATTAACACACAATTGATCGATAATCGTGTAACAGCTGCCAATCGCCAAAAACTCCCTACCGTGAGTGCCTCGATTGGAAATGGGCTAATTGCAGGGGTGCAAGGTGTGCCGATTACCAACTCCAACCAGCAGTATGTGGGAAAAACCAATGGCTTTCAATTATATCAAAATTCATTGTCGGTTTCTGCCAATATGCTACTCTACAATCACGGGAGGCTTAAACTAAACGAGGAGAAAGCTAAACTCGACGCACAAGCTGCGCAAGAAGATTTAAAAGCACTTGAAAATCAATTAACGCTACAAATCTTAAATCAATATTTGAATGTTTTGTTGCAAAAAGAATTGGTTTTAAACTTTCAACAAAAATTAAAACTTTCTGAAAATCAATTAGAACAGACTCAAAAATTATTTAACGGAGGGGCAATTCCGCTCAGCAATGTCTACGAGTCTAAAACTCAACTGGCGCGTAGCAAGCAAAATGTGGCAACTGCCGAAGTAAATGTGCAAGAAGCTTTGTTTAATTTAGCTCAACTTTTACAGCTAAAAGACACCGAAAGCTTTGATGTGCTCACGCTGAATTTAAGCGAAAATCCGCAACGATTGATTGATAATATAGACCAAGTAATTGCGCACGCGTATCAAAATCAACCAAGGATTAAAAATGCTGAAATTAAAGCACAAAGCTCTCTGAAAGACATAGAATTAGCCAAAACCGAATTCTGGCCAAGCCTTTCTGCCTCTTATGGCATCGGCACCAATTACCGAGCGTATTTGAACAAAGGCATTGATTCCGATAGGCTTTTTGACCAATGGTGGAACAACCACACGCACAATTTTGGGCTAAATCTCAATATTCCGATTTTTAATAAAAATCTCACCAAATTAAATGTCGAAAATGCTGAACTGCAAGCACAAATGGCAGAAAAAGATATTGAGATCAAAAAACAACAACTCAAAGAAGAAATCCAAAAAGCTTATTTCAACACCTCGAGCAATTATCAAAAATTTATTGCCGTGCAAGAGGCAGTAAAATCCGCAGAAGTATCCATGGATTTTGCTCAAAAAAGCTTAGATGCAGGCAAAATCACGCTGTATGATTTCAATCAAGCAGCCGAACGATTATTTAGTGCAAAATCAGAACTTTTACAAGCTAAATACAATTATATTTTCAGCCTAAAAGTCCTTGATTTTTATTTAGACAAACCGATTACATTTAATTAAAAAATGGCTTTAATTTTAAATATAGAAACCTCCACCCGCAATTGCTCGGTCTCTGTGGCTCGAGATGGCAAGCTGGTGGCACTTTGCGAAGAAAGCAAAGAGAATTATGAACACGCCGAAAAGCTTCACCGTTTTATGCAATGGGCTCTGGAGGCAGAAGATTTATCTTTTGAGGATTTGGACGCCGTTTGCGTGAGCAAAGGCCCGGGCAGCTACACAGGATTGCGCATCGGGGTTTCGGCGGCAAAGGGCTTATGTTTTTCGTTAAACATTCCATTGTTGAGTTTAAATTCTCTGGAAATTTTGGCGCGTTCAGTCGAAAATGAAAATAATGCAGACTACATTATCCCGATGATTGATGCTCGCCGAAAGGAAGTCTACACAGCAACCTTTACCCCACAAATGCAAATTATCGAAAAAACGAATGCTAAAATTTTAGATGAAACAAGTTTTCAATCTTTTAATAATAAGAAAATCATTGTTTTGGGCGATGGCGCAAGCAAAGCCAGCGAAATCCTAAAACTCGAAAATGCCACTTATCTCACCGAAAGCTTGCCTTCTGCCAAAGATATGTGTGCAGAATCGTTTAAATTATATCAAAATCAACAGTTTGAAGATGTGGCTTATTTTGAGCCTTTTTATCTAAAAGATTTTGTAGCCGGAAAATAAAAAACTACCATAAAATGAAACAAATTACACTTATCGTAGGAGCAGCTTATGGCATGGCTTCCATCATATTAGGAGCCTTTGGGGCACATGCATTCAAGAAAATTCTTTCGGTTGAGAAACTAATGAGTTTTGAAGTCGGGGTGCGCTACATGATGTATCATGCTTTATTGCTTCTGATTTTAGGTTTTTACTTAAATTTTAAAACAAGTATAGAAAACTACGCCGCTATTTTAATCATGATTGGCTGTTTTTTCTTTTCGGTGAGTATTTTCATTCTTGCTTTTTCGGAGAAAATTTCGGTTCCTACCAGTATTCTCGGGCCTATCACACCCATTGGTGGCATGTTGATGATTTTGGGCTGGGGGCTACTTTTATTCCATTTTATTAAAACTAAATTTTAAATTTAAAAATCTATTAATTATTGTATTTTTTACAATTATAAATAGTAAATTGCTATCTGAATTCAGTAAAAAAAATGAGAACTAATAAAGTTTTTTTTAGATTAATCATTGCCATTGGAATTGCATTATTTGCGTTGTTTAGATATTACTCAAATAGCTCCATGAACGAAATCACGGGCGAGAAGCAACACATAAGCATCAGCCCTGAGCAAGAAATTCGTTTGGGACTGGACGGGCGCGATTATATGATTAGAGAATCTGGTGGCTTGCTACAAGATGCTAGAACGCAAGAATTTATTAAACAACTTGGGCATAAGATTGTAAATAATAGTGCCGCGCACAAAACGCCATATCAATTTAATTTCCATGTACTTGCAGATCCTAATACGGTAAATGCTTTTGCCCTACCCGGCGGACAAATTTTTATTACCGTAGGTTTGCTTAAAAGATTAAAAACCGAAGGGCAAATAGCGGGCGTTCTAGGGCACGAAATTGGACATGTGGTAGCAAGACACAGCGCAGAGCAAATGGCGAAACAGCAGCTCACACAAGGACTTGTAGGCGCAGCAGGCGTTGCAGGTGGCGATGTAAACTCTGCACAATATGCTCAAATGATTGCCAATATGATTAATCTAAAATACGGGCGTGGCGATGAGCTAGAAGCCGATGATTTAGGCGTAAGATTTATGATTGAAGCGGGATATGATCCTCACGAGCTCATCGAAGTAATGAAAGTGCTCGAAGAAGCCTCAGGCGGCAATCGTCAGCCAGAATTTACGAGTACCCACCCAAGCCCTACCAACCGAATGGAAAAAATCAAAACGGCGATAGAGAAATACAAAAATCAGTAAAATATGGATTTCAAAGCTTCACACACAGCATATGATTCGCCTCCAGAATGGGCAAAAAATGCGATCTGGTACCAGATTCTTGTGGAGCGATTTTACAATGCAGACCACAGCAACGACCCTAAACTTGAAAATATCAAAAGTGCTTGGCCTGGAAATTTAGACGAAACTTGGCAAATTACTCGCTGGACTAGCGACTGGTATGCCAATCCGCCCCACTCCCCCGACAAATTGCTGATGCAACAGTGGTATGACCAAGTACAAGGCAGAAGATATGGGGGAGATATTCAAGGGATTATTGATAAATTAGATTATTTAGAAGACTTGGGCATTAATGCTCTATACTTAAACCCCATCAATGATTCGCCATCATTGCACAAATACGATGCGAGATATTATCATCATGTAGACATTCATTTTGGTCCCGATCCAGAAGGCGACAAAAAGATAATTGCTCAAGAAGACCCTGCCGATCCCAGCACTTGGCAGTGGACAAGTGCCGATTTACTTTTCCTAGAATTGGTGGAAAAAGTACATGCCCGCAACATGCACATCATCATTGATTTTTCTTGGAATCATACAGGAAATGAGTTTTGGGCATGGCAAGATTTAGTTAAAAATAAAAATAAATCTCCTTACAAAACTTGGTATAATATTTCTGAGTTCGATGATGACCAAGAAGACGCAGAACTATCCTACCAAGGCTGGTCTGGCGTGAAAGAAATGCCAGAGTTCAGAAAAATTCAATATTCTGAGAAAGTGAGTGGTTTCCCATACGAAGGGGATTTAGATGAAAGTTTAAAATCACATATTCTAAAAGTGGCTCAACGCTGGCTCGCGCCCGATGGAGATCCAAGCAAGGGAATTGATGGCTACCGCCTAGATGTTGCCGACCAAATTGGAATGAATTTTTGGCGTAAATTCAGACAACGCGTGCGCCATGTGAAACCCGATGCGCTGCTTGTAGGCGAAATCTGGTGGGAAACTTGGCCAGATAAAATGATGGATCCTCGCCCTTATCTAAAAGGGGATATTTTCGATTCAATCATGTTTTATCAAGGTTATCGTTTTGCGCGTGCTTTTTTCGGACGAAACGAACAATATGCAGGTGCTCTAGATATGGCGGAAAATCTAAGACTATCAGTTTCGGGCATGAAACGCAGTACCATAGATTGCTTGATGATGATGAGTGCCTCGCACGACACGCCTCGCCTGCTCACTTCTTTCTTTAACAAAGGAAAATACAAACATTTAGCCAAACCAATGGATGATGTGTCCTACAAAACACAAAAGCCTGATGAAGAAACTTATTTAAGAGTTAAAAACTTTTTGGTTTTCCAATTTACGATGCCAGGCGCACCACAAATTTGGGCGGGCGACGAAATGGGCATGTGGGGTGCAGATGACCCCGATTGTAGAAAACCCCTCTGGTGGAAAGAATTTGACTTCGATCCTGAAACGGCAAATCCGTTTGAGGAAGCAGAATCCATCTATAACGAAGTGGGCTTTAATGATGAATTACACGCTTTTTACAAAAAAATCATTGCGCTACGCAAAAAGCACGAAGTTTTAAACAAAGGAACGACTCGTTTTCTCTACACCGATCAAGATTTATTAATCGTTCAGAGAAAGCGAGGAAACGAGCGTTTTATCATCGCATTTAACAATCACACCGAAACGATTAATTTAGAATTTATCCCTTTACACTTAAAAGGATACGATGTCTGGAATGACTGTCCTGTGGAGCGCATTATGAGCCTGCCGCCGCTGAGTTTTACTATTATTAAAAAATAAGATTTTGCTATATTTTACAACATAAAAAAAGAGACTCACTTGAGTCTCTTTTTTCTTTAAGAATCTTTCATCTTACTTCTTCAACCAATTGAACTCAAAATTACAATTTTGGTAATCTTTTCCTATTTTAATGTAAGTGTTTGGTAAGTTTTTGCGAATCCAGTCGTACAAAACCTCTTGTTTTTTCTTTTGTAAAGTATAGTTTTTCAATCTGGTGTAATCGGTGCTTAGACTGATTTGGTGTGCAGGAATCACATCGATTAATTGAAGGATTGAAAGCACTTTTTTGTTTTTGTATTCAGATTCAAAAATATCACTGATATCGCCTTTTTGCAATCCCGCCAAAGCATACACTTGGTTGTATGGCAAGCTACTACGCTCAAAGCGATCTTCGCCCGTTTGAGGATTAGTAAGCACTCCTCCGTTAAATCTTGTGTACTTATCCACAGAATTTTGCAAAGCAGCTTCTTTAAATGTTATTTTTCCTAATTTTATATCTTGCTTGATTTTCTCTAATTTCACCTTAGCCGAATCGATTTCCGCTTGGGTAGGCTTTGGCACCAATAAAATATGACGAACATCGATGGCTTGTCCTAAACGCTTGTCTAATTTAATGATGTGATAACCAAATTCTGTTTCTACGGGATCCGAAATTTGTCCTTCTTCTAGGTTGAAGGCTACGGCATCAAACTCAGGAACGAATTTTCCTCTTTTGATGTTTTTATACAATCCGCCTTGGCTTGCAGAACCTGGATCTTGCGAAAACAAAGTTGCTTTGGTTGCAAAACTTTCCCCGTTTTCAATATCTTTTTTGATTTGCTTCAACGAATCGATGATTTGCTGTTTGTGCGCTTCGGTAATTTCTGGATAAATGATGATGTGCGCAAGCTCTACCTCTTCGTTTACTCTTGGCAACTCGCTTTTGTTTTTCTCAAAGAAATTTTTCACATCTTCTGGCGACGCATCTACATTCTCATCAATCATTGATTTTTTAGTTTCAATTAGAGCATTTTCGCGCACGATATTTTCCAATAAATTTTTAAGCTCTGGAATGGTTTTCACCCCATAGACTTGTAACAATTGTGCATCGGTCGCGCGGTTTCTAAAATCTTCCAAAACGGCTTCTGCTCTCGCTTTGATTCTATCGTCGGCGATTTTCACTAGCGTATCGTTTTTAGCATGGTTCAGAACCATTTTCTGTACTAGCATATTGTTGAGAAAGCTACATTTATCTGGGAAAGTTTGTCCGTTTTGTTTAGCAATTTCGTAATCACGATCAATGTCGGATTGCAAAACAATCTCGTGACCTACCACCGCTTCTACTCCGTCCACTTTGTGACTTTGCGAAAAACCGATCACAGGCAAGGCACACAATAGTGCTATCCATAATTTATTTGCGTTCAATTTCTTTATCATATATTGCTTTTTGGTATAATTCTTCTTTTTTTTGAGAAAGCAAATTTAGCTTTCTTTTATTTAATATAATATTTTTTAGGGCTCTTTTTGCATAGCCAATTGGTGCAGATTGCCCTTCGGTGGCAAAGTTAGAAATTTTAAGCACAATAACCTTTGCTTGTTGATTAATTTCAAATACACGATCTCTTTGCAAAAAGCGGCTCTTTGGCGTATCGGGTGGTAGCTGCATTAATTTCAAAAAATCTTTCCAATCAATCCATTCGTTATCACCTAATTGAGCCGTAAATTTATTTTCGTTGGCTAAATTTTTAAGTGATTGCATCGCCTCGGGGCTTCCTTGCCTCATCCATTTTTTCACCTCCGAAACTTGGTCTGGATTCACAGAAATGAATTGATATTCCAAAATCGTATTTCTCACAGGAATTATTGCAGGATTTTCTTTGTAAAAAGCCTCAATCTCCGCATCAGTAGGTTCTTTGGGCGGATTTTCTGCCAGCCACTGCTCCTCGATTTCGTTTAAAATCAAATCATTTTTATAGCTTTCTACCTTCACCTCAATGTCAAGCAATTGATCTTTAGACAAAATATCTTCGCTACTTTCCATCAAGACTTTAGATTTCAACCAATTATCTATGTAGTTTTGCGCCAATTTCGCACTATCTTCCGAGGAAACGCCCACAGGAATCACACTTTTTAATTCGCTGGTAGGCAATTCATAATCTTTGTATTTCGCCACCCACTCGCCCGAATCGGAATCTTTGCAAGATGCGAAAAACACCACCGAAATCAGTAATATTTTAGTTAAATCTCTCATCATTTATTTCAATTCTGCAGGAATTTCTACTTGGGCATTTTTTCTTAAATCATTCATCACTTTGTCAAAATAAAAGCTGCGGTAATCGTCTCTCAAAGTGTTTCCTGCCTCTTCCATCGTCATCGGTGTTGGGGGCACCAAACGCACAATTTGAATCACCGCTGGAGCATTGCGAAAAGTGGATTTCTGCACTTTTTCGTTTGGGTTTAATTTTCCAAGCTCAGGAGAATTAACCAAGAAAAAACCTTCGTTGTGAAATACTTTTGGCTGATTGCCCACCCATTGATCGGTATATTGTTTTTCTACAAAATCGGCTGTTTTTCCTTGCTTAAGCCACTGCATTACTTGCTTAGCGTCTGGCTCATTTATGTATCTAAAAATGTTTAATTCATAACGATCTGGCCAAGTGTATTGCGATTGATTTTTAGCTAAATAAGCTTTCTTCCCCGCTTGGTCTTGATCTGCCTCGTGATAAATGTGTTTTTCTATGAAATAATTAATGAGGATTGTATTTTTCAAATCATCGGTAAGGCGTTGATACGCTGGATAATATTTTCCTAAATGATTTTTTATATCTTCTAACAGAAATTTATCTCTCACCAAATAATAGCCATCTTTCATCAAAGCAGAAAGATTTTTCTTTTTCACATCGCCCCCTTTTACTTCGTTGAGCATTTGGATGTAATCTTGCTGCGTAAATTTCCCCGTTGGCGTGGTAAAAATGGCTTTATTTCCTTTGAAATTAGTTTTTTGAGCCGTGTTTAAATAATCTTCCCCGAGTGCTTTATTCACCTGAACAATTGCGGCAGAATCCAGCCTTAATTGTTGTAAATTCTGAAACAATAGCAAATTATTTATCACATTTTTCTTCTGCTGCTCATTGAGCGAATCGATTGGGATTTTAAATTCTTTTCCTTTGGCAATGAGCAAACTGTCCCAAAACGGACGCGTGTAATTTTCTAAATTATTTTTATACAATTGTTTGTAATAATAAGTTGTATCTGCCCTATCTTCCAAAGCCTTTTGGCGCATCAATTCATACCCCACATAATCCTTAATCGCATTGGCAACGCCCTCTGCCTCAATATTATTTTTATATTTTTGTTTAAACTCTTTTACGCTGATTTTGGAGTTATTTACTTTAATGAAATTCTGCTGTGCTAGCGACAGAGAACTTATTAAAATCATTAAAATTCCTATTTTTTTCATCGATTTTGGTTCTGTTTTTAATTGCACTAAAGTAATGCTTATCTTGGTTTTATGCAAATTATTGCTCTCCAAACAAATATAATGCCCGATTGTAGGCATGCTCAAAAGCCAAAGTTCTGATGCTTATCGGTGCTCGATGCACATTGGCAAAACTGATGAGATTTTCGGTTGGTATCTGGTGTTGCAAACCGTGCAAACAGCTCACAAAATTTCGTTCGCCCAGCGCGTGTAATTTTTCTATGCTAGCTTGCCAATTCTCGTCATGAGTTTTTAAATGCCAAAAATGCTCAAAATTATAATTTTCAAGCATTTGCAATATCTTTTCAAAATCGTTTAAATTCTGATTTTCTTCGTCCTCCAAAATGCGAATTTTGGTTATTTTTAAATCTGAAATCTCTTGGAATAAATGCTCGGATTCTTTAGCCATGAAAAAAGAAAATGGCACCAAAAGAATTATCTTTTGTGCTAAAGATTGATCTGCCTTAAAAAAATCATTAAAAATCGTTTTTTTAGTAAAAAATTCATCGATGTCCAAAAGCCAATAATCCCAAAATTTAGCTAAAATCAGTTTTTCATGCAACTTGCTTGTTGTAACTTTTACACAAATTTGAGTATCAGTTTTTTGTGCTTTAAACTCACTCAAAAAATGAGCATATTCGGAATAATTTTTTTCGTTTAATTCAAAATCTAAATAATTGAAGTTCACTCTAAAAAGTGATTTATAGTAAGAAAATATCTTTTCTAAATCAGGGGCTTTTGACATCGCAGCAATTGCTGCAAGGGGGCTTTCGGTAATGTGTATCATAGATAATTTAATGGCTTAAATCTTGGTTAAATGTAATTTAAAATTACTACTTTTACAAAAAATTTATATCTATGGACGCTAAATGGAGTAAAAAATTACTTGAAAGATTTATAGGCTACACCAAGGTTTACACAACGAGTGAGCCAGATGTGGAGCAAATTCCTAGTACTGAGCGCCAATGGGATTTGGCGAGATACCTTAAAAATGAATTGGAGGAGCTTGGGCTTGAAGATGTAAGTATAGACGACCATGCCTATGTAATGGGTTATTTGCCTAGCAATCAAGATAAAGAGCTACCAACAATTGGGTTTATTGCTCACTTTGATACTTCGCCAGACTTCAGCGGAGAAAATGTAAATCCTCAAATTTGGGAAAATTACGACGGAAAAGATGTGGTGCTAAACAAAGCAGAAGACATTGTTTTGCGTGTTTCTGAATTTCCTGAATTGGCTGAATATAAAGGCGAAACTTTAATCACTACCGACGGGACTACTTTGCTTGGAGCAGATGACAAAGCGGGTATTGCAGAAATCGTAACGGCAGTGGAATATCTCATCGCTCACCCTGAGATTCCAAGACCACGCATTGCGGTAGGATTCACTCCAGACGAAGAGGTGGGAAAAGGTGCTCATCTATTTGATGTTGAGAAATTTGGTGCAGATTTCGCTTATACCATGGACGGAAGTTCTGTAGGTGAATTGGAGTATGAAAACTTCAACGCTGCGGGAGCTAAGGTGAAATTCGTGGGAAAAGTGGTTCACCCTGGTTATGCTAAAGGTAAATTGGTAAATGCGTTGCATTTGTATAGAAGATTTGGTGATTTGCTCCCAGAAAACGAAGTGCCAGAACGCACCGAAGGGCGAGAAGGTTTCTTCCACCAAAGTTATATTTGCGGTGATGTAGACGAAGTGAATTTAGAATTAATCATTCGCGACCATGATTTGGAAAAATTTGAGGCACGCAAAAAATTGCTTCAAGATATTACAAAACAAATGAATGATGAATTGGGCGAAGAGCGTGTAATCACCACTATCAAAGACCAATACTTCAACATGCATCAGCACATCAAAGATAAAATGTATATCGTAGATTTGGCAGAGCAAGCTATGAAAAATCTTGATATTAAGCCATTAATTAAACCAATCCGCGGGGGAACAGACGGGGCTCAGCTTTCTTACAAAGGATTGCCTTGCCCTAACATCTTTGCGGGCGGACAAAATTTCCACAGCCGTTTTGAGTATGTAACGCTCGAATCTATGGAAAAAGCCACCGATGTAATCGTGGAGATGGCTAAACTTGCAACTACCAAATTCTAAAATATCTCTGATGGATATATATTTAATCATGGGCGGAATGTCCATCCTTATTATATTTTCCTATTTATTTGATACTATAGCAAGAAACACCCAATTCCCCTCTGTAATCCTACTGATTGCGACGGGGATTGGGCTTCGTTTTTTAGCCGATAGTTTTCATTACCATATTCCTTATTTAGATAAAATTATACCTACCTTCGGGACTATTGGGCTGATTTTAATCGTGCTCGAGGGGGCACTAGAACTCAAAATCAACAAAGAAAAAAAGGGAATTATCTTCAAGGGATTTATCTCGGCACTGGTCATTTTATTGCTCACTGCCACGGGGCTAGCTCTGCTTGTAAATTATTGGCTAGGCGTCCCTTTTCTAAACGCAATGCTGGAAGTAACGCCACTTGCAATCATCAGTAGTGCGGTAGCGATACCTAGTGCTGCGGGACTCATCGAAAAAGATAAAGAATTTGTGGTGTACGAATCCACATTTTCAGACATTTTAGGGATTATTCTATTCTATTTTATCAAACCACACATCATCGACTCCAACGGAGAACCCTACGAAGTCGCAAAATCTATTACCATCGGGTCATTTGGCTCACTTATTTTAGAAATGGTCATTGTGGTAATCGTTTCCTTTGTAGTGATTTACATACTCTTCACTTTAATTGAAAAAATATCGCATAATGTCAAATTTTTCTTGATTTTAGCCTTATTAATCCTAGCTTATGTCATTGCTAAAAAATTCCATCTTTCAGCTTTGATTATCATTTTCTTCTTCGGATTATTCATGGCAAATACCCGAGATATGCTACCCGATAAGTTTAAAAAATATATCCCTACCAAAAAGGTGAATGAAGGTTTGCACGAGTTTCATTTGCTCACCGCAGAATCTACATTTTTAATCCGTACGGGATTTTTCCTATTCTTTGGGTTTAATATTACTTTAGACATGTTTAGCAACACGGCTACCTATTTATATGGTTTAGCCATTATCGGGATAATATTTTTTGTACGCTTTGGGTATTTTGCAGCCACACAACCACGCAATATTTTGCCCACAGCGAGCATTGCCCCACGAGGGCTAATTACGATTTTGCTTTTCCTTGATCTGCCACTTGCCATGAGCAATGATTTTGTGAATGAAAAAGTGCTTTTAATCGTAATTTTACTCTCCATGCTCATCATGCTTTTGGGCTTAATTTTGACACCTGAGAACAAAGAAACCAAAGAAAAACCAAAAGTGGATATGAACACCTTTGGCGATGTATAAAAATCATATCTTTCTACATCTTAATAAATGAATTGTTTATATTTGCACATTGAATCATTAATATATGAATTTTCTAAAAGCACTCATCAGCTGGAAGCTATGGCTTAATATTTTAATCGGCGCGGGACTACTCGTGGGCCTTTGGTATTTCACTTTCAAATGGTTGAACGACTACACCAACCATAATGTGAAAATAAAAGTGCCAGACTTATCTTCTATGAACATTCAGCAAGCGATGAAAACGCTCGACGATTTAGGGCTTGAATACTCCGTAGATAGTGTAAAATATTCAGAAGATTATAAACCCTTTGCGGTTTTAGACTTCTATCCTAATGCAGGTTCTACCGTAAAACCTGGGCGTAGAATCTTTATTAAATCCAACCCAAGAACTTGGCAACCTGTGCAATTGCCTAATTTAATTGACAAGAGTAAAAGATTAGCCTTCACTCAATTAAGCATGAGACATTTTGTGGTGGGCGATACAATTTATGTCAAAGATCCTGCAAAAGATGCTGTGCTAAAAGTTTTATTTAACGGAAAAGAAGTTGCAGCGGGAACTTTTTTACCAAGAGGTAGTATAGTGGATTTAGTTCTAGGTAAAGGTTTTGACCTGGATATGCCTGTGCCAAATTTAATTGGAATGACTTTGCAAGAAGCAAGAAAGGCAATTCTTGATCATTATTTTGAGCTTGGAAGCATAAGATTTTTCGGCACAGAACAAGATACCATCAATGGAACTGTAGTGTACCAAGATCCACCATACACCGATACTTATGATGAGGGAAGACCAATCTCGATTTGGCTTTCGACTAAGATGCTTTCTGAGCTAAAAAATCAAACCGATTCGCTAGACATTATATTCCGTAGAAAAATTAAAGATGAGGATTCTTTGTACTATAAATCTATTCAAAGGTCTAAAGAAATTAGAATTAATGATTTGCCAGAGGAGATTAGAAATCAAATAAAATACGACGAAGCGGTAAAAAATAATCTCAAAAAACACGATAAAAATAATACAACCCATAAACCAAAAATTGACACTACTGGAATTAGTATCGATTAATCTATGAAAGAACACCAAGAGGCATACGAGCCTACCGAAGAGGAAGATGAGTTGTATGAGCATTATAGATTTACTGCCGACAAGGGACAACAGCCCTTGCGCGTGGATAAATTTCTCATGAACTTCATCGAAAATGCTACTCGAAATAAAATTCAGCAAGCAGCAAAAGCAGGCAATATTCTTGTAAACGATGAAGCCGTAAAACAAAATTATCGTGTAAAAGCTGGCGACGAAGTGAAAGTCGTGCTCAGCTATCCGCCACGAGAAAATGTGATAATTCCGCAAAACATTCCTGTGGACATCGTTTACGAAGATGAGAGCGTAATTGTTGTAAACAAAGCACCTGGCATGGTGGTGCACCCAGGACACGGAAATTATTCTGGCACGCTGGTAAATGCCTTAAAATATCATTTCGATAATCTCCCATCGCTCACTGCTGAACTGGAAAGACCAGGACTAGTACACAGAATTGACAAAGACACGAGTGGACTGCTTGTGATTGCCAAGACAGAATATGCGATGGATCATTTAGCCAAGCAATTCTTCAACCGCACCACACGCCGATTATACACCGCCATCGTATGGGGCAACATCGAAGAAGACGAGGGCACCATCGTGGGGCACATAGGACGCAACCCCAACAACCGAATGCAAATGGCTGTATTTGAAGACGGCTCGCAAGGGAAACATGCCGTTACGCATTTCAAAGTTTTGGAGCGATTGGGCTATATCACCGTAGTTCAGTGTAAATTGGAAACTGGTCGCACGCACCAGATTCGCGCACATATGAAGCATATTGGGCACACGCTTTTCAACGATGAACGCTATGGTGGCGATGAAATCCTAAAAGGAACCACTTTTACAAAATACAAGCAATTCGTGCAAAATTGTTTTCAAGTTTGTCCGCGCCAAGCCTTGCATGCACAAACTTTGGGCTTCGAGCACCCTGTAACGGGCGAGCAACTTGATTTTGAATCGCCTGTGCCAGAAGACATGACACAGTTGCTCGAAAAATGGCGCACCTACTCAAACGCTACTTGGGACGAAGATTAAGAAACGCATGAAAAAGATATTTTTTGAGATTGTAGAATTTATTAAAAATCCTACCGATCAGAGAATTGACAATTATTCTTTGGTCAAAAACTTTCGATACCTTTTCATAATTTTTCTCATAGATATTCTTATCAATTTGGTGTTTTATATGCCACTAATTCTACTGCTAGACAAAGTGGAATCGATGGTAATGGAACCAAGAATCATATATAGCCAGAACACTTTTTGGGTTAAATTGTTTCTATACTCGGTTTTAGCACCCTTGTCAGAAGAAATTATTTTCAGATCTTGGCTGAAATATCGCAAATTCTATCATTTCTTTATTTCCAGAGATAAATGGGACAGAATCTTTAAATATCTCGTTTATTTCTCTACGCTTAGCTTTGGTTTAGTGCACATTAGCAATTACGAAAACAGCTCTACGCTATTCTATATTTTAGCACCACTAATTGTTTCCACACAGATTTTCGGGGGATTTTTAATCGCCTTCATTCGTGTACGCTTCAATTTCATCAGTGGTATTTTGCTACATAGCTTATGGAATTTTTTCGCTTTAATTATAGTTTGCGTACCTTTCTTAAAGAATGATGATTTTATCAAAAATGAAAAAGACTACAATCTCAAGATCAAAGAAATCTCTTTCAATCACGATGGAAATCAATTATTTAAAATAGATTCAAGCAAACAAAAAATCCACTCGATACACATCAGCGAATATTCCTACAATCACATCTTGGACTCATTATTCAATCACAATCGCCACAAAAACGATATTTTGATTGATTTAAATTTTGAATCCAAAAACGGAATCGATAAAAATTCACTGAAAAAAGTTTTGCTCGAATACGATGAATTTATTGATTAATACGCTCCTAAATTGGGAGGCGTAGCTCTCGGCTTGCCTTCAATAGTGAGCTGATTATTTTTCACATCGGCGGCATTTCCTTTTCCCAAAGCTGGTGAATTATCTTTCAGCCCCAAATCTGGAGAAAAGAAATTAGTGTTTTTAAATTTTGGATTTTGTGTAATAATATCTTTAAAAATTGGAGATTTCAAATCCAAAGTTTTAGGATTGTCGTTTTTAATCAAAGAATTTCTGATTTCGATAGAATTGGCAATTCCACCTTTTAAATCAAGCTGGAGCCCATTGCTCGCATTGCCATATAATATAGAATTATTGATTCTCAAGGTTAAAGGATTCACGGTTTCTACGCCATCTTTGCTTAAAAAATCGCTCACATACATAGGCAAATTCTCGCCCATTCCCCACGAGCCCGCACGCCACATATCGGCAATGCTGCAAAACGAAAATTCATAATTTCCACCATTTTTGAGCAAAATTCCGTTTTGCAAAGCATTGTTTATCACTAAATTTGCAGCCTTAATCGTTGCGTGATTTGCCTCAATTGCATTAACGCCAGAATTATAAATTTTGGTATTTTTAATCGTAGCCTGCGCAGCTTCTGCTATATTTAACGCATTTTCTGCCCCGATGATTTCGGCATAATTCATAGTTAAGCGAGCATTTTCGCCTACATTAATCCCCCTCCACTGCGATGGAATTGTGTCGTATTTTATTTCATTTTTATAGGTTTTAAACACCACAGGCAAATCTAGTTCTCCGTTGATTTCTAAACTTGCATTCGCAGCCGTAGACAGCCTACCATTTTCATAAAACAAAACTTTAGTCCCTGCCTCGATGTTTAATTTTATGCCTTCCGCCACGACTAAATTTCCACTTATCACATGGTACATCTCTTTATTAAAAGTAGTATTCTCATTTAAGAATAAGTTTTCTTGCCCTTTTTCTGGATAATAATATTTTGCCTTAGCAATTAAAGTTAAAACATTGATTTCTTTGCTTTTATTTAAATCTTGAAAAACAATTTGATCTTTATACAAATCCGCCAAAGGCTTTTCTGCCGCTACGCTCAGAAAAATCGTAAGACTGTCCTTGGCTCTCAAAGGCACATTGCTAAACTCATACCCCGCACGCCCATCTACATTGATTCTGTAATAAGAATTTGATTTTTTCTTTAAATAAATGCTAGGAATTTCGATATCGGTATCGCTTGTATTGAAAACCTTGATCAAATAAGTAGGTGAATTTGAAAAATTTAGCACGGGATCAAGCAAAATATTTTCTTCCGAAAACTTTAAATTTTCAATATTGGGTTCAAAGTCGAAATCCTTTCTACAGCCCATAAATAAAGCCAAAGACAACAAGGGGAAACAGAAAAATATGAGGCGAGAATGGCGATGTTTTTTCATGATTGAGTATATTTGTTACAAATATAATTAATTATTTTTTTGCAGATTAAAAAATTATCCTTAGATTTGCAGTCCAATTCAAGAAATAGATTTTAAGTCATGAAAAAAGATATACATCCACAGGATTACAGATTGGTAGCGTTTAAAGACATGAGTAACGATGAAACTTTCATCACAAGATCTACCGCAGCTTCAAAAGAAACTATCGAAATCGATGGTGTAGAGTACCCTTTAATCAAATTGGAGATTACATCTACTTCTCACCCGTTCTATACTGGTAAAATGAAGCTTGTTGATACCGCTGGTCGTGTAGATAAGTTCATGAACAAATATAAAAAATTCCAAAAGAAATAATTTTTCTCATAATAAATAATTTTTTGAGCCTTGCTTGTGCAAGGCTTTTTTTGTTTACAACTATAGCTACGATAAATATCATTACCCCCATTTCATAATTTTATAGTATCTTAGGCAATACATTTTTAATGATAAAATTATGAACATTGTTTTGTTTGCTAATAACGAGAAACAAATGTATCCGTTGTGTTTCACCCGAGCGTTTGGAGATTTACGCATGGGGATTTTCACTTTTAGAGAGCGATGGGAAAAACTTTTCTCCACTTCTATCTCCTGCCTCACAGCGGATTATCTTCAAGATTTATATCCGCTCATGCTAGAACAAGACAATTTGTTCATCAATTCTGCTTATTTTCCAACACACGACTTTATTATCGGGCTCAGGAATTTAAAACCTCAACAAGGCATTTGGGAAAATTCCGAATGTTTAGGGTTCCGTGGTAGCTGGGAGGAATTTCAAGACAAAGAAAATTTAGATAAAATTCAATTGGCTGAAAAACAGCTAAAAATCAATCGTCCGTATGATTTATTTATGAATAATCAGCAAGCACTTTTGTTTGATTTTGCTTTGGCAACCAAAGATCGTGAAAGTGCAGAAATTCCGTCTGGCAACAAAATCATCGGTCGGGAAAATATTTTTGTGGAAGAAGGAGCCAAAGTCACTTTTGCAACGCTCAATGCTTCTGAAGTCCCTATTTATTTAGGCAAAAACAGCGAAATTATGGAAGGAGCTGTGATTCGTGGCGGACTTGCACTTTGCGAAAAGGCTACAATTAAAATGGGAGCAAAAATTTATGGCGAAACTACCATAGGACCACATTGCAAAGTGGGCGGAGAAATTAAAAATGTGATTTTCAATGGTTTTAGCAACAAGGCACACGATGGCTACCTTGGCAATAGCGTGGTGGGCGAATGGTGCAATCTGGGGGCTAACACCAATGCCTCCAACTTGAGAAATGATTATGGCATGGTGGATTTATGGGACTACACCGAAAATAAATACACCGAAACAGGATTGCAATTCTGCGGAGTTTTCATTGGCGACCATAGTAAACTAGCCATTAATTCAAAAATCAATACGGGAAGCGTAATCGAAGGCTTTAGCAATATTTTTGCCGAGGGTTTTATTCCTAGAAAAGTTCCTATGTTTAACTTTAGTGGCAAAAGAAATGGACCTAAGTTAAAACTTCAGCAAGTATTTGACTCAGCAGAAAATACAATGAAACGAAGAAATATCCCGCTGAGTGATGCCTACAAAAAAATGATTACATACCTCTACAACCTGAAAAACAATCAATAGAAATATGAAGAAAATTGCATTTATTCTAGGACTAGCAGGTGCAATCTGCTGGGGACAAAACAGCACGCAGCCCTCTCCCCCAATCATGGGCTGGGCTAGCTGGAACAATTATAGAAATCACATTTCTGATTCAATTATTAAACGCCAAACCGACTATCTCGTAAAACTCGGATTGAACAAAATTGGCTACCAATATATAAACATAGACGACGGTTTTTTTGACGGAAGAAATCCCGACGGGAGCCTCAATTTAAACAAAGAAAGATTCCCAAACGGACTAAAACCTATTGCGGAATATATCCATAGCAAAGGGCTGAAAGCAGGTATTTATTCTGATGTGGGACCTAATACTTGCGCCTCTATTTGGGACAAAGACAAAGGCGGCGTAGGGGCTGGGCTGTATCAAAACGAGCGCAAAGATTTAGAATATTTCATCAACGATTTAAAGTTTGATTTCATCAAGGTGGATTATTGCGGAGCAAGTCAGCAAGATTTAAAATTAGATGAAGAGCAACATTACACATACATCAAAAAAATGCTAGACTCCATCAGCTCCAGAAAAATTGGATTCAATGTCTGCCGCTGGCAATTCCCTGGCTCTTGGGTTACTAGCCTTGCCGACTCTTGGCGCATTTCGGGCGACATTGCCAATACATTTCACAGCATGACAGAAATTGTGGATTTAAACACATTTTTGGCTCCGTACATGAGCCCTGGACACTACAATGATATGGATATGTTGCAGATTGGCAGAGGATTAAGCTACGAAGAAGACAAAGCACAAATGAGTATGTGGAGTATTTTGACCTCGCCTTTAATGCTCGGAAACGATTTATCTCAAATTTCGGACGAAACGCTTAAAGTAATTTCCAACACCGAAATTATTGCCGTGAATCAAGACATGACCGAACAAGGAAAATTAATCTCAAATTACAAAGATCCGTTGCAAGTTTGGAGCAAAAAGCTCAACGGAATCAACAGCGGTGAGCGTGCAGTTGTTTTATTTAACCGAACTAAGAAAAAAGAAATCATTTGGTTTAATTTCAGTGATTTAGAATTAAAAGGCGGCGTTTCGCTCAGAGATTTATGGGGGCACAAAGACATTCCTGGCAAGAAACACAATCGCATCGGAGTTTGGGTGCCACCGCACGGCGTTGTTGCGCTTAAACTAAAAGGGGAATTTGCACCAAAATATACTTACGAGGCGGAATATGCTTATCTGCATAATTATAATTTAACCCAGAATACCAAGGTTTTGCCCAACCAAGCCAAGCATGCTTTCAATGAAAGAGCCTCTCGCCATGCCTTAGTCACCAATTTGGGCGGAACGGCTGGAAACTACATTGAGTTTAGAAAAATCTTTAGCCCTAAAAATCAGACTCGAGAATTGGTCATTCATTATTTTGCTAAAGAACCAAGCATCGCAACTTTAAGTGTAAATAGCGGAAAATCTTACAAAATCGAATTTCAAGAAGCACCCAATGGCGGAAAATTATCGCTTAAAGTCCCTTTGAAAAAAGGATTTAAAAATAGCATTAAAATCGAAAACGACGAAAATCAATTTGCGGATTTAGACAAAATAGAAATCCTGTAAATTCCGATTTTTCTCACAAAACAAAATCCCGATAATTCTAAATTATCGGGATTTTTTATTAGGATTGAAAAATTAGTGTTATTTCAATTTTTTAAGTAAAGACTTCATACTTACTTTTTGATTTAAAATCGATGACAATTCATCAATTTTCACACGCTGCTGTTCCATAGTGTCGCGATCTCTTATCGTTACGGTGTTATCTTCCAAAGAATCGTGATCGATTGTGATACAAAGTGGCGTACCAATCGCATCGTGACGGCGGTAGCGTTTTCCAATACTGTCTTTTTCGTCGTATTCTACATTGAAATCAAACGACAGCTCGTCTACGATTTTTTGTGCTAATTCTGGCAAACCATCTTTTTTCACCAATGGCAAAATCGCTGCTTTAATTGGAGCCAAAGCTGGTGGCAATTTTAAAACCACACGCTGGCTACCATCGGCTAAATCCTCGGTTTGTAAACTTTTTGAGAATACCGCCAAAAACATACGATCTAGCCCGATTGAAGTTTCCAAAACATACGGCACATAGCTTTCTTTTCTTTCAGGATCAAAGTATTGAATCTTTTTACCTGAATACTCTTGGTGATTGCTCAAATCGAAATCTGTTCTTGAGTGAATCCCCTCTAATTCCTTAAATCCAAATGGGAATTTAAACTCAATATCAGCCGCTGCATTGGCATAGTGAGCCAATTTTTCATGATCGTGGAAACGATAATTATCTTCGCCTAAACCTAAATTTAAATGCCATTGCAAACGCTTATTTTTCCATTCTTCGTAAGCTGCCATTTCGGTGCCTGGCGCAATGAAAAATTGCATTTCCATTTGTTCAAACTCGCGCATTCTAAAGATGAATTGGCGTGCAACGATTTCATTTCTAAAGGCTTTACCAATTTGCGCAATACCAAACGGAATCTTCATGCGTCCTGTACGCTGAACATTCAAGAAGTTTACAAAAATACCTTGAGCCGTTTCTGGTCTTAAATAAAGTGTAGATGCTGAATCTGCCGTAGAACCTAGCTTAGTGCCAAACATCAAATTGAATTGGCGAACATCTGTCCAGTTGCGCGAACCGCTGATAGGGCACACAATGCCTAATTCTTCAATCAAAGCTTTGACATCTGCCAAATCGTTGTTGGTCAAAGAATCGCCCAATCTTTTGCTGATTTTCTCGATTTCTTCTTTGTAGCCAAGCACTCTCGGGTTGGTTTGCAGATACATTTCTTTGTCAAAACTTTCCCCAAATCTTTTTGCAGCCTTGGTTACTTCTTTTTCAATTTTAGCCTCGATTTTAGCAATGTGTTCTTCTACCAAAACATCGGCGCGATAACGCTTTTTAGAATCTTTGTTATCGATCATCGGGTCGTTGAAAGCGTCCACATGTCCAGAGGCTTTCCAAGTGGTAGGGTGCATAAAAATTGCGGCATCTATCCCCACAATGTTTTCGTGGAGCTGCACCATGGCTTTCCACCAATATTCTTTAATATTATTTTTGAGTTGAACCCCATTTTGCCCATAATCATAGGTTGCGGCTAACCCATCGTAAATTTCACTCGACGGAAAAATAAAACCATATTCTTTTGCGTGACTTATCACATTTTTCAACGCATCTTCTTGCTGTGCCATACTTTAATTTTATTTCTAGCTCCAAAAGTAAAAAAACTTTTCCTAAGTCATCTATTTTAGCCTCAACAAATTTCTTTTTCGGAGTTATTTTTTTGATGCAATAACAAAATATTAATAGGTTTAATCTTTGTTATTACGCACAAAAATCAATACTTTTACACCGATTCTACACATAGAATTTTAAATCCATTTTTTTATTGAATTAAAGCAGTATGCAATACAATACAGAACGAAAAAAATTAATCATTCCAGAATATGGTAGACATATCCAGAGAATGGTAGATTATTGTAAAAATATAACCGACCGCGAAGAACGAAACGAATTTGCCCAAATGATCATCGCGGTGATGGGCAACCTCAACCCGCATTTGAGAGACATTCCTGATTTTCAACATAAATTATGGGATCAGCTCTTTATCATGGCTGAATTTGATTTGGATGTAGACTCTCCTTTTCCTATTCCTACCGAATTAGAAATGAATTCCAAACCTCGCAAAATCCCTTATCCTGGATTTAGCGGAAAATACCGATACTATGGTAGAAACCTTAGAAAAATGATCGAAGTGGCGAGCGAATGGGAAGACGACGATAAAAAATTAGGACTGGTAAAAGCCATTGCCAATCAGATGAAAAAAAGCTACTTACTTTGGAACAAAGATACCGTGGAAGATGCGGTGATTTATAAAGAGCTTAAAGAGCTTTCTGGTGGCAAAATCGATATCGATGAGCTTGAAGATAAATGCGAGCACAACATCAATTTGGCTTCTAGCAAAGATTTAGCTTCAACCATGAACGAAAAAAGAGTTTTCACTAAAAGAAAACGATACTGGAAAAACAACAAAAAGAAAAAATAATATTTTAACCAATTTATAAAAACAACCTCGCTGCCTATGGCTATATTTGAAATTAATGGTGGAAAAAGACTCCACGGAGAAATCACTCCGCAAGGTGCCAAAAACGAAGCCTTACAAATTTTATGTGCAACGCTCCTAACCGATGAGCCTGTTCGTATCAAAAATTTGCCAGACATTCGTGATGTAAACCGCTTAATAGAAATTCTTAAAAATCTAAATGTTCGTGTAGAAAAAAACGGAAAAGGCGATTTTACATTCCATGCCAAAAACATTAATTTAGCCTATCTTAAATCTCCTGAATTTAAGGCAGATGGTGCAGCACTCAGAGGCTCTGTGATGCTTATGGGACCACTGCTCGCTCGTTTTGGTTTTGCTTATATGCCTAAACCTGGGGGCGACAAAATTGGACGCCGAAGACTGGATACCCACTTTCAAGGCTTTATTGAACTAGGGGCTCAGTATAATTTCCATAAAAACGAGGATTTTTACACCTTAGAAATTCCTAAAGGCAAAAACCTAAAAGGTACTTACATGCTTTTGGAAGAAGCATCGGTTACAGGAACTGCCAACATTGTTTTAGCCGCAGTTTTAGCTGAAGGCACCACAACGATTTACAACGCAGCTTGCGAGCCATACATTCAGCAATTGTGTACCATGCTTGTGAATATGGGAGCTAAAATCGAGGGAATAAAATCTAACCTACTCACCATTACAGGCGTAGAAAAACTCCACGGAACCGAGCATACTTGCTTGCCAGATATGATTGAAATTGGTAGCTGGATTGGTCTCGCAGCAATGACTAAATCGGAACTCACAATCAAAAATGTGGGCTGGGAACATCTAGGCATTATCCCAGATGTGTTTAGAAAATTGGGAATTCAACTAGAGAAGCAAGGCGATGATATTTATATTCCTGCACAGGAAAATTATAAAATTCAGCATTTTATGGACGGCTCTATCCTCACCGTTGCCGATGCTCCGTGGCCAGGATTCACGCCCGATTTGTTGAGCATTATTTTGGTGGTGGCTACACAGGCTAAAGGTAGCGTACTCGTTCACCAAAAAATGTTTGAAAGTAGACTCTTCTTCGTAGATAAATTAATCGACATGGGGGCGCAAATCATTCTCTGCGACCCACACCGCGCAACAGTTATTGGGCTTAATCACGAGACTGAATTGCGAGGCACCAATATGTCTTCGCCAGACATCCGTGCGGGGATTGCACTTCTAATTGCTGCCGTGGCAGCTCAAGGGAAAAGTATCATTCACAACATCGACCAAATCGATCGTGGCTACGAAGACATCGAAAAACGATTGAGAGCCATAGGTGTAGACATCAAGCGTGTGGAAGAAAACTAACTGAACAGAGCATGAGAAATTTTAAAGATTATCTTCTTTTATATCTAAAGGGAATTGCTATGGGGTCTGCCGATGTGGTGCCAGGCGTTTCGGGCGGAACAATTGCTTTTATTTCTGGAATTTATGACGAATTAATCCAGAGTATCAGCAATATTAAGCCTGCTTTGTTCAAAGATATTTTAAAAGGAAATTTCAAAGAAGTTTGGCAAAAAGTGAATGGAAATTTCTTGGTAGTATTGCTTGCGGGTATTGCTACAAGCATTCTATCTTTGGCAAAACTCATTACCTTTTTATTACAATATTATCCTATTCAGCTTTGGTCTTTCTTTTTTGGATTGATTGTCGCCAGTATTTTCTATGTAGGCAAACAAGTCAAAAAATGGAATTTAGGCAGTATTTTGGGCATTATCCTCGGGACTGTTGCTATTTTCTATGTCTCTACAACGCCTCCATTGGCAGCACAAAGTGGCTACTTATATTTGTTTTTATCAGGAGCTTTGGCAGCTTGTGCCATGATTTTGCCTGGTATTTCTGGGAGTTTTATCCTATTACTTTTAGGAGCTTACACCACGATTATTTCAGCCATTGGAAATCATGAAATAGGCACAATTGCAGTAGTCGTTTTGGGGGCAGGTATTGGGTTGCTTTCTTTTTCAAAATTATTAAATTATCTATTAGAAAAACATCACAATACTTTGGTGGGCGTTCTCACAGGCTTTTTGATTGGCTCGCTTTGGAAGATTTGGCCATGGAAAATCAACGATACCGTGTACATTAAAGAGCATGGCGAAAAGCTAATGAGCGAAATTTCACCGAATTACAAAAGTCTTTCGGTATATTTGCAGGAGCAACCTAGCGAATCTTTTAGCAAAATTAATTCTCTAATCGAGAGCAACATAAGCCCTAGTATGTACACACTTGCCAATGCGGGGGCAGAAAATCATTTGATTTCGGCAATAGCGTTTGGCGTGTTTGGTTTTTTAATTATTTTCATTATCGAATACATCGCAAAATCTAAAAATGTATAAACGAAATTTCATCGATTATCTAATTCTTTGGTTCAAAGGCTTATTGATGGGAACCGCAAACAAAATCCCTGGCGTGTCTGGTGGAATGATTGCGCTTGTGACCAATTTTTACGAAGAATTGATTTATTCCTATCAAAAAATCAATACCAAAGCCTTTAGATTATTGCTCTCTGGGCGTTTTCAAAAGTTTTTAGATTACATCAATTTTAAATTCCAATTTGCCGTAAACTTCGGTTCCGTATCGGCTTTTTTCTCCATTTCGCTCCTTATTGATTACCTCATCCGCACACATAGCGAGGGCGGACTGGGCTTAGAAACCGAAGTATGGAGCTACTTTTTTGGTCTCATCATAGGCTCCATTTTCTATGTTTGTACCAAAATCAAGGAATGGAAAAAACCTGTATATTATGGAATTTTCTTAGGCTCTGCACTTGGGCTTATGATTTCGTTTATGGAGCCCATGGCACCTAACGACAGCTATTGGTTTATTTTTCTCTGCGGTATCATCAGCGTTTCGGGCATGACATTGCCTGGTTTTTCTGGCTCGTTTATGCTCATCATCATCGGGAACTACAACCTGCTTTTGGTAGATTGTGTGAATAATTTATTTTACACAATCATAGCGATTTTCAACGGAGATTTTGCCATGCTGGGCACTGCAACACTTGCCGAGCGAGCAGAACGCATACACATGCTGTATTTGGTAGCGATCTTCACCATTGGCTCGGTTGTCGGTTTAATTAGTTTTTCTAAGCTCATGGGCTATTTGCTCAAACATTATCACGACATCGTCATCGGCTGGCTCATCGGCTTTATCATCGGTTCGCTCGGTGCCGCTTGGCCTTGGAAAACCAAAGACCTCAATCCGCAGGGATATCTCATAGGCTATACTCGCTATTTACCACAAATCAATCTGCATTTCTTCGTGGATTTAATCTGTATTGCGATAGGCATTGCAACTATTTTAGTGATTTACAAGTATGAAAAAAAACGAATCTAAAACTTACGGACTCATCGGCAGAAACATCGCTTATTCTTTTTCGCCTAAATATTTTAAAGCTAAATTCGAACGAGAAAACATTACTGCTGAATACAATTTATTTGATTTAGCCGAAATTTCTGAAGTAGAAAATCTATTAAAATCGGGAATTTCTGGACTAAATGTTACGATTCCCTACAAGCAAGAAGTGATTCCTTTTTTAGATGAAATCACAGGAGCTGCCAAAGAAATCAATGCCGTAAACACCATTCAGTTTAAAGATGGAAAATGTATAGGACACAACACCGATGTCATCGGGTTCAGAGATTCTATCGCTCCATTATTAAAAGAACATCACCGCAAAGCCTTGATTTTAGGCACAGGTGGCGCATCTAAAGCCGTAAAATATGTATTTTCGGAACTGGGGATTGCGTTTAAAGTCGTGTCACGCTCTCAGGGCGATTTCACCTATGATGAACTAACGCCTGAAATCATCGAAGAATATAAAATCATCGTGAATTGCACACCGCTTGGCACCTCGCCCAATGTGGATAAATGCCCTGATTTGCCTTACGACGCCATAACTAGCCAACATCTGGCGTATGATTTAATCTATAATCCTAGCGAAACTAAATTTTTGCAATTGGCTAGAGCACAAGATGCCAACATCAAAAACGGACTAGAAATGCTTGAAAAACAAGCCGAAGCGGCTTGGGAAATTTGGAATGGCTAAACGCTTTTATCCAACAAGATTTCAGCCTTGGTTAAAACTTGTTTTAAATACATTAGATTTTTAAGCACCGCCATGCGTTCGGCAGGTTCAAGGTCTTTTTTAAGCTCCTCTTTTGCCTGCTGAGCTTGTTTTTTTATATTTAAAACTTTGTAAGTCAGCATTAAATGCTGTGTATGCAAAGGCGTATTTTCTTCCAAAGTAGGCACATGCGTTCCGTGGTTTTTCCAATCGGAAAGAAAATATTTTTCGGTCAAGAAATTAGTGTACATTGCCACCACACGCTCATCGGCTTGGCGCATAAATTCGCTCACATCGATTTTGCCTTTTTCCTCCCATTGATTTCTGATTTCAGCCAATCGTGCTTTGTAAAAAGGCGTAGAAAATTCCATTTCGTCCTCTTCTAAATTGGCTAAAACTTCCTCTAGCACCGTGGATTCATAGAACTCATCTTTTTCGGCAGAGGCTAAACTTTTGAATGTATATTTTTTATCTTCTGAAAGCGTAATCACCTCCAGAATTTGCTCCTCGACTTGTGCCGTTTTGTCTTGGATTTTAAAATTAGGCTCATCGCTAGGCTTGGCTATTTTTATCGCCGCGCTAAGCTCTGCTGAATTTTGCGAAGTGCCTCCTCTGCTTTCTTTGGCTATTTCTTGAAGCTCTACACTTAGTTGTCTAAAAAGTGTTTCCTCTCTTAAATCCAATAAATGCGACGCCTTTTGCACATACAATTCGCGCTGAATTAAATTAGGAATCAGGGCAATGCTATGCACCACACTGCTTACCATCTCGGCTCGTTTGCTTGGATCATTGCCCGCCTCTTCGCTTAAGATTTTAATCTTAAACTCAATAAAATCTACGGCATTTTCAGCAATAAACGCCTGAATTTCGGTATCGGAATGTTTTTTGGCAAAAGAATCGGGGTCGTCGCCATCGGGCAAAACCACTATTTTGGCATTTAGCTCTTGGGCTAAAATCAAATCAATCCCTCGGAACGATGCTTTAATCCCTGCCGCGTCGCCATCATAAATTAGAATTAAATTATGCGTAAGGCGTTTAATCAAACGGATTTGCTCTGGCGTTAAAGCCGTGCCCGAACTCGCCACCACATTTTCAATGCCCGCTTGGTGCAAGGACAAAACATCGGTGTAGCCTTCCACCAAAATACACTCATCTTTCTTTAAAATAGATTGCTTTGCCTGATAAATTCCATAGAGAATTTTGCTCTTATGGTAAATTTCGTTTTCAGGCGAATTGAGATACTTGGCTGCTTTGGCTTGATTGTTTAAAATCCTACCACCAAAACCCAAAATACGCCCAGAGAAACTATGAATCGGGAACATAACACGCTCACGAAATCGGTCTACGGCACGATCGCCTGAACCTACGGTGAGCCCTGTGTTTTTAAGCAAATCAACGGAATACCCGTTATCTTTGGCATACTGCGTAAAAGCCTCCCAAGCTTTAGGAGAATAGCCTAAATCAAAGGTTTCGATGGTTTTATCATTAAAACCACGCTCCTTAAAATAAGACAAACCAACAATTAATCCCTCCTCGGTATTGTGTAGCTGCTCTTTGAAGAATTTAGCCGCAAAAGCGGTGAGCGTAAATTGATTTTCTTTCTCCTTAGCCTGCGCCAATTGCTCTGCGCTCTGCGCTTGGTCTTCCTCTATGGCAATATTGTAGCGTTTAGCAAGCCAGCGAAGCGCCTCTGGATAAGTGAACTGCTCATGCTCCATCAAAAATGAAACGACACTCCCCCCCTTTCCCGAGGAAAAGTCCTTCCAAATCTGCTTGGCAGGCGACACCATAAACGAGGGTGTTTTTTCATTGCTAAAGGGAGAGAATCCTTTAAAGTTACTCCCCGATTTCTTTAGCTGAATAAAATCACCAATCACCTCCTCTACCCTCGCAGTAGAAAATATTTCGTCTATGGTACTTTGCGTAATCAACTTGTTTTTCTTTTTGGTTTGAAGCGATACAAATGTACACTTTTTTAAGAAAACTTAAAAAGGGCTTTTTTACTTGTCGTCGTTTAGCCCTTTAGGTGGCACCTCGTCGTCTTATCAGACGCCACACACGCACTCGGTAAGACAACGCTATGGCGTCTTATAAGACGCACCATTGTTAGTAATTCGGCGGCGCTCCACTGGTTCAAAATCATGAGCTAAAGCATGCTTAATCCAACAGACACCCCGTCCTTAGGCTAACAGAGTATCCGTTCTTACGCTGACAGAGCGCTTGTCTCTATGCTAACAGAATGTCTTGCCTTATAAAGCAAAAGGGTTCTGCTCGTGCGAGCAGAACCCTCCATATTGTAAAATAAGCCTTTTTTAACCTTTAGGCAATAACAATAGGTATGTTCAAAGCCTCTGTACGTGGCTCTTTGAGCATGGTATTTCCTTTGCTAAACTGTGTGGTTACGCGCAACTCATAATTGCCATTGGCTAAATCTGCTGGGACTAATATCAATAACCTTGATGGCTCATTAAGCACCACATTCTCGGCAGGGAGCTTGGTCTCTTTTTGATTGTCTAGGTTTTTAAAGGTTACTCCATTCTTAGGGTCTTCGCCTGCAATCTTGAGGTATGTGCCTTTGATTTCGGCGTTTTTCCCTTTGGTGAGTGTCCCGTCGGTTTTGCCAGTTACCTTGTCGGTAATGCTGAATAAGCTCATCGGGCTGGCTTGCTCGCCCAAGATTTCTACCTTGGTATCTTCGCTGGCTTTTCTAAGCTCTAAGCCTTGGTTTACATTCACATACACCGAGTGCTTTTCTTTGTCAAAAGTCTTGTCATAGAACACCCCTTTGATGGCAGGGCGCATATACACCAAGCCTGTGTTTACGCTATAGCCATTCAGCACCAATTCCGAGGCTTTGCGGTTAAAGCGTGTAATGATGTCTACAGCGGTCTCGGTTTGGATTTCCATACCCTCTTTTTGTAGGGCTTCTATCACTTCTTTGAGCCCAAGGCTCCCGTTCATCAGTGGCACCGCAATAAAATCTGCTTTATCGTCTTTGGTTAAAAGATTAGGACGAAGCCATGCTTTTAAGTTATTCATAATTTTTATTCTTTTTGATTTATTGGTTAAAAAAGAGCCGCTTAACACGGCTCTTGTAAGAAAAATAAATTTACTAGTCTTTTATACAGCGTACAGGTAACCCCCAACTCTTATTAAAAGATGTATCAGGACTCCAGCCATCCGTATCCACAACTTTAGCTGTGGTTGCATTACTAGAAGTAGATGTCCAAAATTCATCATCAGAACCCGAGTTAAGCGAAAATGTTTCAGAAAAACCAGACAAAACAACATGACCATATGCTAATGGATAAAGAGGCGCATTTCTATATTCTAAAGGACCTTCCGCAACCCACTCACTTATAGTTGGCACATGATATCCTGCAGGACACGGATTGTTTGCTGTTTGTTTTTGCCATAAATTCAATGCACTATAACTATGCGTATCCGTTCTCCAAGGACCTCCACTATAAACCATTCTTGGAGAAGAACCAGACCAGTCTACCAACTCTGCTCCATCAGGCTCTCTTTGCCACTGGAACAGCGATCCTGCAGCATTTTTATCAGTCCTTCCAGCCATATGCTTTTCTGGAGCAAATACTTTGGATCCTACCTTCGCATATTCTGCTCCTAAATTATTATTCAGCCATATTCTACCTGTCTTCGGAGAAATAATTGGAACATATACAAATTGGTGCTCTAATTTATTATGTGTTTTAACATTATACATTTTATCTGTAACTCCTCCAGTGGCAATTACATTTAATTTCTGAGTCTGAGTTCCTAGCTTAAAAGTAAAGCTCGCTATCGTTTTAAAGACATTAGGGTCGAGTTTTGTTACATTAAATGCATTATCTGCTCCTCTTACCTCTATTTCACCCGTAACTGTTCCTGAAGAAGAAAATGTTCCTCCTATGATCTTTAATCTAATATCATTTACATCTCCACCTTCACCTCTTACATTGCTCGCCACGAGATCTACCACATCATAAGTACCTCTACCTCCTGTATAAGGTATACTAACGGTTATTTTTCTTATAACCCCCTGATAATTGCTTATCTTCAAAGATGGCACATAGATATCTTGTGTCGCACTAATAGTAGCTGTACCAGAGCCTCCTCCATTAATGCCTCCTGCTATAACTCCAGGACCAGGATTTGATTGGGTTCCTCCGCCTGTACTAGGATCTGTGCCAGCACTTGGCGGCTGTACCCCTCCACCTGGAGGCGTTACACCTGTGCCTGGAGATACTGGGGTACCTCCGCCTGGGTTGGTGGTAGCTACTCCAGATACGGTATCCCAACCTGTACCATTATACACCTCTACTTGTTTAGTAGTCGTGTTATAAATAAGGCTTCCTTCTTCTACTCCTTTTAGCTTGTCTCTTTCTGTTGTGGTGTATTTTGGCAAAGTGCCTAAAGTAGTATTACCTGCCACAGCTTCAGCCCCTAAACGCACCCACTGCCCATTAGCCACACTACCTACGGGGAAACTCTGTCCTGGATTTTTAAAATAGTAGAAACCAGGCGTTACATCTACTTGTTTTCCTCCTTTGCTAGTATCTCCCAAGGTTTTACCTGCACCTGAGTTATACACTACCATTCCATCAAAATAGCTAGAGAAAGTGGATGGATTTACTACCCCCACATTAAACTCCCATTTAGTCAAATCCGCACTAGGAAAATATAAACCTTTTGCTATGCTATTTCCCACAGCATTGTAGCCCGAAGCATCTAAAAAAGGATTTTGACCATTTATTGATGGGACTATATTCCCCTGTGTATTGATTTGGGCAAAGGCTCCTGTACCCGATAGGAGCATACCTAAAAATAATAATTGTTTTTTCATTTTACTTTCTATTTTAAATCTTTATAATTAATAATTACCAACTACCACTGATGATATACCATTTCCCTCTATATGCCATCAAAATATGTCCTTTCCCAGCATATAATTCACTGGTACCTTCTGGCTTATTAGCTTCGGCATAGGGGCGTTTTACAGTTAAAGGATCGCTCTTAATATATGGGAAACTATTATTCACTGCTATAATTCTACCATCTGCATAATTTGAAGCTGGTGGTAGCTCTATCGGTTCGCCTCCTGTTTGCACCAAAGCAAAGGTATTGGGCTTAGTCCATTCTGCTACCGTGATATGCTCTACCACACGGATGTTCCCCGTTAAATTGTCTAACGTTTTATTTTGCTGTGCATATGTAAATACTCCTATAAACAGCATACTCAATAATAATAACTTTTTCATCTTTTATCTTATGTTTTTTAGAGATTAGTAACTTCCTCCTATCACATACCAGTTAGTACCATCAGACATCAAGATATGTCCTTTACCTGCAAATAAAGTTGATACTGTTTTTGGACTATTTTTTCCTCCATAATTTAACTGCGTTCCAGCCTGATTATTTACAGAAATAATTCTATTCGTATAACCAGAAGGATCTGGCAAATCTATAGTTTCTGTTGTAGTTTGTATTAAGGCAAATGTATTTGACTTTGCCCACTCTGTTGGAGTAATATGTCTTACCTCTCTAATATTTCCTGTAATATTATCTAAGGTTACCTCTGGTGCTGCAGAAGAGCTTCCTCCTCCTGAAGAAGCATCTCCATCTTGAGTTCCACCACTAGCAGCACCACCTGCCTCTAGCTGTTTCAGCGTAGTAGTTTTAATAGGCAAACCTAGAATATTCCCATCTTTGTCTATTACTAATAATTGAGTGCCTTGCACTTTAGGCAATACTGCTTCTCTGGTTTTGCGTAGCCTTGCATTACCTGCTACATCTAGATTTGCGGTAGGCTCATCGGTATTAATCCCCACCGCGTTTTCTTTTAGAGACTCGCTTGGCGTTGCGGTCTCCACCACTGCTTGTCCGAATACTTGGGTACTCAAGCCTAACAAGGCGAATACTCCTAAGCTTAACATTGTCTTTTTCATAAAATTTAATTTTAAAAAGTTTCTATTCTGTTTATATTTGTCTCCGTTATTAATTTTTTATTCCCCTTGTTTTCATAAAAAAAGCCTTACCGTGGAGTTAGGGGATTTCCACAGCAAGGCCAAAACTTAAAAACGATTGTCGGCTATTCTCATAGCGAACATTACTAAATAACTCCTCTAGCCTCTCGGCTAAAAAAATTAAGTATGAAAAAAAACTTTCTACTAGGAAGCCCGTTCCATGAGAGTGTATGAAAAGAAGTATTTTACAGTGTGGGGCACTGCAAAAACATCTCTCTATTAGGGAATAAAAAGATGTACATAACAAAAATGCCAAAGCTCCTAAACGGAACTTTGGCTTTATTTTATGGATACAATATAGTGTAGCTAGCCATAAGCTAGCAACACTGTTTTTTATCTTTAAAATGAATGGGAAACTACTTGCAAATGCAAATCGTAGAAAGTAAACTATACACGCACAATTATACTGTGTGTGTGTGTGTGTGTGTGTGTGTGTGTTTACACTTTTTCTCGAGATAAACAAGAAAAAGATGTTAAACTTATCACAATTCATTATATGTAGCACACACTGTTTCATAGAATTGCCGCAAAGCTATAAAATGTTTTAAAAACTACAAGCCTTTAGCATGTTAAAGTTTTAATCTCTTTATCTTTTTATCATCTGTATAGTTTAAACATTCACACCAAAAAAATGTTCTACCAATGCGGTGAGCCCCATAGCGGCGGTTCCCCAAAAACTAATTCGGAAAACTGCTTTCTTAATGTTAGAGCCTCCTGCTTTGGCTGCCACGGCACCTAAAATCATCAAAACCAGAATAGAGTAACCATACAATGCATATTCCACCCCCTTTACAGGAAACAACAAAACTACCAACAGTGGCAAGAGTGCTCCTGCCGTAAATGATGCCCCCGATGCTAAGGCAGCTTGCAAAGGGTTGGCTTTATTTACCTCGTTTAAGCCTAGTTCATCTCGCACATGCGCGTCCAATGCATTATGCTCGGTAAGCTCTTGAGCTACCAGTTTTGCCGTTTCTTTTTTGAGTCCGCGTTGTTCATAAATCTTGGCAAGCATCTCAAGCTCAAGCTCTGGCATTTCCTCCAGCTCTTTTCGTTCTCGCTCAATATCTGCGGTTTCAATATCGGTTTGGGAGCTCACGGAAACATATTCTCCCGCTGCCATAGACAACGCCCCAGCCACCATGGCTGCCAAGGTAGACAATATCACGGGCTCACTAGTCGTGCTAGCAACGGCTACCCCAATCGCTACGCTCGATGTGGATAAAATCCCATCGTTGGCACCCAATACCGCAGCTCTCAGCCAATTACTTTTATTGATGTAGTGCTTGGCTATATATTGGTCTATTTCCTCTTGATGCCCTGCCATTTATTATCCTCTCAACGATTTTAATTGCTCCTCAATCAAAGCAATTTTTTCGGTAGCATCGGCTTGTTTTTTACGCTCCATGGCTACCACTTGCTCAGGTGCATTGGCTACAAATCGCTCGTTGCTCAATTTCTTCTCCACTGATTTCAAGAAACCTTCCAAGTATTTTTTATCTGCTTCTAATTTCTCGATTTCTGCTTCGGCATCAATTAAGCCTTCAAGTGGCACATGAAACTCTTGCACACCTACTCTGAAAGTTTGAGCATTATTCGGTTTTTCGCTTGAAAATTCGATTGGATTTAGATTTCCTAGCTTCTCTACTACAGCTGTTAAGAAAGTGTCTGAATTTTCAGTAAATAGATTTAATTTCTCTTTATTTGGAATGTTTTTCTCTTTACGAATTGTGCGGATTCCTGAAACGATTTCGGCACTATTTTCAAACAATCCCAACACTTTTTCGTCAAAAGCTTGCGCTTCTGGATACGATGAAACTATCAACGCCTCTTCTACTTTTCTTTCTTTGATGTTTTGCCAAATCTCTTCGGTTAAGAATGGCATAAATGGGTGCAATAGTTTAATTAAATCTTCTAAAAATGCAATGGCTTGTGCCTTGGTTTGCTCCGCAATCGGTTGCTGGAAATCTGGCTTAATTGCCTCTAAATACCAAGAACAGAAATCATCCCAAATCAATTTATACAAAGACATCAACGCATCTGAAATTCTGAATTGCTCAAAATTGTGATTCATTTCGGATAGCGTTTTGTTGAATTTAGCCTTGAACCAAGTGTTTGCATTTTTAGCCACTTCGGTTTCTTCGTTTGGTGCTGTTTCCCAATGATAAACCAAACGGAAAGCGTTCCAAATTTTATTGGCAAAGTTTCTACCTTGCAAGCACAAATCCTCGTCGAACAACAAATCGTTCCCTGCAGAAGATGCCAACATCAATCCTACACGCACACCATCGGCACCGTATTTAGTCATCAATTCAATTGGATCTGGTGAGTTTCCAAGCGATTTAGACATTTTTCTTCTTTGCTTATCGCGCACCAATCCTGTGAAATACACATTTGAGAATGGCTGCTCTTGGCGGTATTCGTACCCTGCCATAACCATTCTTGCCACCCAGAAGAACATGATGTCTGGTCCTGTAACCAAATCACGCGTTGGGTAATAATATTTAATTTCTTCGTTTTCTGGTTCATTAATTCCATTGAAAACTGAAATTGGCCACAACCAAGAAGAGAACCAAGTGTCTAAAGCGTCTTCGTCTTGTTTTAAATCTTCTAGTTTTAAATCGGTATTATTTGTTTTTTCTTGGGCTAAAGCTAAAGCTTGCTCTGCAGTTTCTGCCACTACATAATCCTCCATGCCGTCGCCGTAGAAATAGGCAGGAATTCTGTGTCCCCACCATAACTGACGAGAAATATTCCAATCGTGAACATTCTCTAACCAGTGATTCCAAGTATTTCGGAATTTGTCGGGATATAATTTAACTTCGCTATCGGCTACCGCATCTAGTGCTTTTTGTGCCAATTCTTTCATTTTCAAATACCATTGAACCGAAAGTTTTGGTTCGATTACAGCACCTGTACGCTCAGAAGTTCCTACTTTGTTCACATAGTCTTCTGCCTTTAGCAATAAATCTTTTTCTTCTAATTCTTGCGCAATGAGTTTTCTTACTTCAAATCTGTCTTTGCCATTGTAATGCAATCCATGCTGATTCAAACGACCATCGTCATCTAAGGCATCTATGATTTCTAAATCATATTTTTTACCGATTTCGTAGTCATTGGTGTCATGTGCTGGCGTAATTTTCAACGCACCTGTACCAAACTCGATGTCTACATATTCATCGGCTATGATTGGAATTGCACGATTTACAATCGGAACAATTACTTTTTTACCAACTAAATGTTTATATCGCTCATCTTCTGGATTCACGCAAATTGCCACATCTCCAAAAATGGTTTCTGGTCTAGTGGTAGCAACTTGCAAGAACTCCTCAGAACCCTCGATTTTGTACTTTAAATAATATAATTTACCATTTTGCTCTTTGAAAATCACCTCCTCGTCTGAAATGTTGGTTTTGGCTTCTGGATCCCAGTTTACCATTCTGTATCCGCGGTAGATTTTTCCTTTATTGTATAAATCCACAAAAACTTTGGTTACCGCTTCAGACAAATCTTCATCTAAAGTAAATTTAGTACGCTCCCAATCACAAGAAGCACCTAGCTTTTTAAGCTGCTCAAGGATTTTGCCACCGTGCTCGTGTGTCCAGTCCCAAGCGTGCTGCAAAAATTCGTCGCGAGACAAATCGGTTTTCTCTATGCCTTGCTCCTTCAATCTTTTAACTACTTTTGCCTCGGTAGCAATTGATGCGTGATCGGTACCTGGCACCCAACAAGCGTTAAAGCCAGACATACGGGCTTTTCTGATTAAAATATCTTGAATCGTGTTGTTCAACATATGCCCCATGTGCAATACGCCAGTTACATTGGGTGGCGGAATCACGATGGTATAGGCTGGTCTGTCATCTGGCTCGGAATGAAAAAATCCGTTGTCTTGCCAAAAGTTATATAAACGCTCTTCGGTATGTTTCGGGTTGTATTTAGATGGTATTTCCATAAAAATGGTATATTATTTGAACATTAGTATTTGAACCGCAAATTTAAGATTAAAATTAGTTATAAAAAAATACTTAAATTTGCATTTTAAAATAATAGATATGAAAAAGTTATTATTTGCTGTTTCTTTTGCATTTGTTGGCTTAGCCGCTGCAAACGCTCAAGAAATCTCATTTGAAAAAGAAACGATTGATTATGGCGAAGTGGCTAAGGGCTCAAATGGCGAGCGTGTTTTCACATTCACCAACACTGGCGACAAGCCTTTGATCATTAGAAAAGTGCAAACCTCTTGCGGGTGTACTGCTGCGGAGTATCCAAAACCAACTGATGTGATTGCTCCAGGGCAAAAAGGACAGATCAAAGTTCGCTATAACACAAGCATTACAAATTCATTCAACAAATCGATTACCGTTTTGTCTAACGCTGTAGAGAACGGAAGAAAGATTTTAAGAATTAAAGGTGTGGTAAAAGACTAAATTAATTTTAATCATTACAAAAAAAGCCGAGATTTAAAAATCTCGGCTTTTTATATTTTAATAATCCATGGGATTATTTCTTTTTGGTTTTACGGTTTCTAATTTTCTTCTGTACAAAATCTACTACATACGGCGTTGCAAAAGCTACTCCAGAAGTGATAATGATTTTGGGAATAAATCCAAGCTTAAATCTACTCACAACAGAACTTGCCACAAACGTAAGGATTGTTTTTGCTCCCTCATCGATTAGCTCATTTCTATTCTGAGACTTCGAAGATTTACCTATGAATGGTAAACCACCGCCTTTGCTTTTCTGACTAAAGAAATTTACAAATCCTTTTACATTACTCCAAGGATCGTCCATACTTGAAGTAAGTTTCTTCTGTATTTCTAATTTCCTTTGTTGTAGTTCTTTTAAATTTCTTATCGGCTCCATTATTTCTTTAATTTTTTAGCTCCCATCGTAGCAGCTACAACTATATTTGCCACCAAATTCTGTATAGCTTTTTTGAATACTACTAAGAGAATCATTAGTAATAAAAATACTCCCGACATCGCTAAAAAACCATACATATAAGACCCGAAATACACAGAAAGATAATATGCCCCAGCGATACTTAGAAAGACAATGAAAAGCACGGCAAAAATTGCCATAAACACCATGGCAACGATAGAGCCAGCTGCTTTTCCTGCTCCTTCCACCACTTCTAGCTTGGCAAGTGTTATCTGATCTTGTACATAATTTTTAACTCCTCCAAACATATCAAATAAAGATTACAAAAATTAAACTCCTAGCTCTTCTTCGATATCTAAAAGCTCAGCTTCTGTTTTCTTAAGCTTTTTTTCTAAATCTTTCTTTACCTTTTTAGCCCTATCGCTAAAGTCTGAACTATAATCTTTTAACTCTTCACGAAGTCTATCTGCCTCTTTTTTCAATTTTTCTCTAGTTTCTTCTCCACTATGCGGTGTCAATAATAAAGCGGCAATTCCTCCTGCTAATGCTCCTATGATTAAACTTCCTAAAATAGTTCCTGTTTGTTTTGCTTTACTCATAATTTTGTGTTTTATTAGTTATTAATTTTCGTATCTTTACGACTGTTTAAATAGACACAAAAACAATACCAAGTTATTAAATTCGTTCACAAAACATCTTAAATTAATGTTATGACTAAAATATCAAACAGAGCGCATAAAATGCCAGAATCTCCGATTAGAAAACTCATGCCGTATGCCAAAGCTGCTGAAAAAGAGGGCAAAAAAGTCTTTTATCTTAACATTGGACAACCCGATATAGATAGCCCCGCATGCGCCATAGATGCACTAAAAAACTGGCAGAAAAATATTTTGTCATACACCAGCTCAGAGGGCACCCAAGAATATCGCGATGCCCTTAGCCATTACTACAACGAACGAAATATTCCGATCTCGGCAGACGAAATCATCGCTACCAATGGCGGCTCAGAGGCTTTATTCTTTACCTTTAACGCCATTGCCGATGCTGGAGACGAAATCATAGTCCCAGAACCTTTTTATGCAAATTACAACGGATTTGCCAACGAAACCGATGTGAAATTTGTGCCCGTAACTTCCCATATAGAAGACGGATTTGCACTCCCTCCTATTGCTGATTTTGAAAAATTAATCACTCCTAAAACCAAAGCTATTCTCATTTGTAGCCCAGGAAACCCAACGGGCTACATGTACTCGCATGAGGAGCTAGAACAATTAAAGGATTTAGTTTTAAAACATGATTTATTCATCGTAGCTGATGAGGTATATCGTGAATTTTCTTACGAAAAAGAACATTCCTCTATTTTGCACTTTCCAGAATTGGCTCAAAATGCAATTATGATTGATTCTGAATCTAAAAGATTCAGCATGTGCGGAATTAGACTAGGCTCAGTAGCCTCTAAAAATAAAGAATTTATCGCTAATGTTTTGAAATACGGACAAGCGCGATTGAGCCCATGCGTTACTAGTCAAAAATTGGGTGCCGTGGCACTAAACGACGCACACGAATACCTGAAAGAAGCTAATGCTGAATATAAAAAGCGTCGTGATTTTATGGTGGAACGCCTCAATCAAATCCCAGGCGTAGTGTGCCCTAAACCTACGGGAGCTTTTTACTGCGCGGTACAATTGCCCGTAGACGATGCCGAAAAATTTGCAGTGTGGTTGCTTCAAGATTTTGCACACGAAGGCAAAACCGTGATGTTTGCACCTATGCAAGGTTTTTATTTCACGCCCGATTTGGGTAAAAACCAAGCTCGATTGGCGTATGTACTTAATACCGAAGATTTAAAATTGGCTCTCGATGCCTTAGAAATCGCATTGAAAGAATATCCAAATAATACCTTGTAAATCATGGCTAAAATTATTGAAAATTCATCATTAAAGGATTTTACTACGCTTGCTCTTGATGTGCAAGCTAAACGCCTGATTGAAATTGAAAGCATAGAGGATTTAAAACAATATTTTACCGAGAATAAAAATCCAAATTTCTATGTTTTGGGCGGAGGCTCAAATGTTCTTTTTTTGCATGATTTTAATGGCGATATTTTAAAAATCGAATTAAAGGGAATTTCCGTAGAAAAAGAAACCGAAAATCATATTTGGCTTAAAGCAGCTGCGGGCGAAAATTGGCATGAATTTGTTTTAAACTGTTTAGCCAAAGATTTGGGCGGATTAGAAAATCTTTCGTTGATTCCTGGCACAGTGGGAGCGTCGCCAATTCAGAATATTGGAGCCTATGGCGTAGAAGTAAAAGACCACATCGAAAGCGTAGAAGCTTTTGATATTAAAAATCTTACGCTTAAAACTTTCAGCAATGCTGAATGCCAATTTGGGTATAGGGAATCCATCTTTAAACGAGCATTGAAAGGTAAATTCATCGTAACGGCGGTAACTTTCAAACTGACTAAAAAAGACCACGAATTACGAGTTTTGTATGGAGCAATTCAGCAAGAGTTAGCTTTAAAAAATATTGAAAACCCTACGATTCAAGAAATTAGCGATGCCGTAATCAGTATTCGCTCGAGCAAATTGCCCGACCCAAAAGTTTGCCCAAACACGGGAAGTTTCTTTAAAAATCCAATTGTTCCAAAAGAAATTTATCTTCAGCTTGAACAAAAATACCCCGAAATCCCGCATTATCGTGTGGACGATGCGCATGTGAAAATTCCTGCAGGCTGGCTAATTGAAAAAGCGGGCTGGAAAGGCAAACGCGTAGGCAAAGTGGGCGTGCACCACATGCAGGCATTAGTGCTCATCAACCCAGATTTTGGGACAGGGAAAGAGGTTTATGATTTTTCGACTGAGATTATAGAATCAATCCAAAATCAATTTGGTATAGAATTGGAGAGGGAGGTGAATATTATTGATTAATTATGAGACATTTATACCTTATCTTTTCGTTATTGTTATTAGCGGCGTGCAGTTCTGCCCATGTAGATACCGATTACGACCGCGGGGTAAATTTTAGCCAAATTAAAACTTACAACTATTTCTCGGATATTGATTGGAATGGCGTCAATCAGCTCGACCAAACTCGAATTGTGCGTGCAATCGACCAAGAATTAAAAGCTAAATCATGGCAAAAATCGGATCATCCACAAGTTTTGATTGACATAAAACCATCTGAACAAGTCGTTACAAACACCAACACGGTGGGCATTGGGACAGGTAGTTATGGCGGTGGTTTTGGAACAAGTATGCAAGTAGGCATTCCTATTAAAACCAAAAAATTACAAAAAGATTTAGTGATTGAAATGCTAGACGCCACCAATCAACATTTGATTTGGCAAGGCGTGTTTAGCAAAGAATTTTCTACTAGGGCAGATTCTGAGAAAATTATTCAATCAGCGATTCAAGATTTATTCAAAAAATTCCCACCAAAAAAATAGGATTTTGAGTGTTTTTTGAGATAAAATAAAACGACCTCTGGATTGTGGTTCCGGAAGTCGTTTTTTATTTTAAGATTACTAAAGATTATCCTTCGCAGCTTGCGCATTTTACGAAGTTTACCATTAATTCTTTAGAAACAGATTGGCTTCGTTGGTAATACAAAGTTTTTACGCCTAAACGCCAAGCTTCAATCATCAAAGCATTGACATCCTTTACTGGCATAGAAGACGGAATGTTCAAGTTCAAACTTTGCGCTTGGTCTATGAACTGCTGACGCTGAGCGGCTTGTGTGATGATTTCCATCGGAGAAATTTCTTTGAATGTTTTAAACACATCTTTCTCTCGCTGAGTTAATCCTTCCAATTGCTGGATAGAACCATGGTTCAGCATAATATTTCGCCAAATATCTTCGGTATCCATGCCTTTTTCTGCCAATAGTTTTTTCAAATATTTGTTTTGTCGCATAAAGTTTCCTTTTGCCAAACCTGCTTTGTAATAGTTACTTGCATATGGCTCAATTCCTGGAGAAGTTTGCCCCAAAATTGCAGAGCTCGAAGTAGTAGGTGCAATTGCCATCAAAGTGGTATTTCTGCGACCATATTCTTTTAGCATTTCAGGTTCGCCATAGATATTGGCTAGCTCCTCGCTTGCTTTTTGGGCTTCATCTCTGATTAATTTAAAAGCTTTGGCATTAAATTGTTTTGCCTCCATGCTTTCAAATGGAATCATATTTTTTTGCAAATATGAATGGTATCCTAATGCCCCTAAACCTAATGCACGGTGACGCATTGCAAATTTTCTGGCTGAAGATAGATAATAATTTCCTTCGGTTTTGGCAATGAATTCTGAAAGTACCGCATCTAAGAAGAAAATCGCCAATTGCACTGCATCGGTGTCTTTCCACTCGTCGAAAAGCTCTAAGTTCATCGAAGACAAACAGCAGATAAACGACTCATCTACAGACGATGGCAACATAATTTCTGAACACAAGTTACTTGAATTAATCACCATATTGTTATCCTTGTAGACTTGTGGTTTCTGACGATTGACATTGTCTGAGAACAATACATAAGGCAATCCTTTTTTCTGGCGAGATTCAAGCACTTTAGCCCAAATTCTGCGTTTTTCCATGTCGCCCTCGATCATATCGTTCATCCAATAATCTGGTACACAAACGCCATAGAAAAGGTTTTGGATTGGGTTTCCTATGTCTTTAATGTGTAAAAACTCCTCGATATCTGGGTGGTCGATATCTAAGTAAGCGGCAAATGCGCCACGGCGAACACCTCCTTGAGAAACCACATCCATTGCGGTATCAAAAAGCTTCATAAAACTCACAGAACCAGAAGATTTACCATTATCGGTAACGGCAGTTCCGCGGTGTCTTAATTCTCCAAAATAGCCTGAAGTCCCCCCACCGATTTTGGTTTGCATAATCACCTCTGCTAGCTTGTGTGTAATCCCCTCAATACTATCTGGCACATACACATTGAAGCACGAAATCGGCAAACCTCGCTGGGTTCCCATATTTGCCCAAACGGGAGAAGAAAGGCTCATCCAGCCCTTGCGGATAATCTCCTCGAATCTTGGTTGAAGTTCTGGTTTATATAATCTCTTGGCAGCTGCAGTGGTGATACGCTCAATGGCACCTTCTACGGTTTCGCCTTTTAGCAAATAACCACGATTGAGCATTTGTTCAGACTCCTCATTGAGCCACCATATAGTTTTTTCTTCAGACATGTTTTTTTGTATTGGTATGTTTTAGTTTTTAAATTATAATTCAAATTTTTGGGTAGCACTGGTCTCGCCCACTTTTACTTTGTTGATGTGAGTAAACTTCACATTAGGATCTGCTTCTACAAATTGATTGGCTTTTTTGATGCAATAATCAATTTTATAGGCTACGGAAATACACACGCGATGCTCGCCAACAAGCCCCATGCCCATATAAATGTATTCACCAAGTTTGAAATCTTTACTGAAATTGTAAATCATTTCTTGTTTTATCTCTTCTGTCATGACTTAAATTATTTTAGAACAAACTATTCGCTGAAAAACTTTTATCGTGCTTGGTGTAATCCACTGGGCGTTTAGCAAAGAAATCATCGAGCGAATTGGCAAACACCTCTTGCTCAAACCATTCCATGGCTTTGTATTCCTCATTGGTAACATTAAACAATGGTTTCATTCCAATTTTCACCAAACTATCGTCTACTCTAAATTTCATAAAGTTAAGTAGATTTTCTTTGGTAATATTCGGTATTTCGCCTTGTTCAAAAATCCAGTCTAGGATTTGTGCCTCGATGTTGATGGATTCCTTGATTAAATCATAGATCTGAGCCTCTTCGTTTTCTTGCAACAATTCGGGTTGTTCTTCTTTAATTTTATTAATTAAATAAATCCCTGCATTGGCGTGAATTTGCTCGTCTACAGAAGTCCATGCGATGATATTTGAAACATTTTTCATGTAGCCCCTAAATCTTGTAAACGAAAGAATAATAGCAAATTGACTAAACAATGAAACATTTTCAATCAAGATACTAAACATCAAAAGCGACATTACATAAGCTTTGTGGTCTTCTGAATTGGCATCTTTTAACGCCTCGTTTAGGTATTCGATTCTTTTTCTGATGACAGGTACTTCGATCACTTTTTCAAACTCATCGTTGTAACCCAAAACCTCAAGCAATCTTGAATATGCCTCTGAGTGCCTAAATTCGCATTCTGCAAAAGTAGCCCCTAATCCATTCATCTCTGGTTTTGGCATATGTTTGTAAAGATTTCCCCAGAAAGTTTTCACAGCTACTTCGATTTGTGCAATGGCTAGCAAGCTGTTTTTCACAGCATTGCGATCTTGCTCCGATATTTGGGAATGAAAATCCTGAATATCGGCTGTGAAATCTACCTCTGAATGCACCCAAAATGATTTGTTAATAGCCTCGGTAAATTGTAGTATCTCTGGATACTCAAATGGTTTGTAATTTATTCTTTTATCAAAAACGCCCATGATGTATAAACTTTTGTATATTAAATAATTAAATGATTTTTCGCAAGTTTCTCCTCGCAAACGAGTGGTCTAAGTTATAGAAAACTTACTTAAAAGACAATTTTCAAAATCCCCTTGAATGTTCAAAAATGGGCTCAAATCTTGTGTGGATGTGGCTTAGATGAATTATCAAACACCTATTGTTGAAAACCTTTTTTTGAGATTTAACATTAGAATTAAAAAAAATATTTATGTAGCCCCACAGCAGGCTTTCAAAAAGTAAAATTTAAACATTTTTTAATTCAATTTATTCCACATTTTCTATAATTTTTAGTAGATTAGCCCTTAAATTATTTAAGAACAATTAAAGCAAATGAAAAAAACAATTAGTAGCCTAGCACTCAGCGTGCTATGCCTTACCAATGCACAAGTAGAACAGCCCAAACTCGTGGTGGGTATCGTGGTAGATCAAATGCGCCCCGATTATCTGTACCGCTACAACAGCGATTTCTCTAACGATGGTTTTAAACGACTGATGAGAGAGGGCTTTAATTTCAAAAACACACACTACAATTATATGCCTACTTACACGGCACCAGGACACTCTAGCCTCTATACAGGGACTACGCCTGCCATTCATGGCATTGTAGGAAACTCTTGGTACCACCGTGGCGAGAAGGATTTTGTGTATTGCACTTCAGACAACAATATGCAGAGTGTAGGCATCGCTCCAGATGACAAACAAGGGAGAATGTCTCCGCACCGTCTAAAAGCCACTACCGTAACTGATGCTTTGAAACTTAACAACAACTTCCGCGGAAAGGTAATTGGGATTTCGGTAAAAGATCGTGGCGCAATTTTGCCCGCTGGGCACTTTGCCGATGCGGCTTACTGGATGGATAAAAATTGCAACTTTATTTCAAGTACATTTTACATGAAAGAGTTGCCACAATGGGTAAAAAATTATAATGCTAAAAAAGAACCAGAAAAATTTATAAAACAAGGCTGGAAATTGCTTAAAGACGCTAAAGAATACGACGAAAGCACTCCAGACTTCACTCCATACGAAGCGGGATTCCCTGGGCTAGACAAGCCTGTATTCCCTTATGATTTAAAGAAAGTTGCTAAAAAAACTGGTAATTACAGCGTGCTAAAAACCACGCCTTACGGGAACGACATGGTGGCACATTTAGCCAAAGAAGCCATAGAGCATGAAAATCTAGGAAAAGGCGAATTTACAGATTTCTTAGCAGTGAGCTTCTCCTCTACCGACTATGTAGGACACAACTTTGCCACTCGCTCCATGGAGATCCAAGATACTTATTTAAGATTGGATTTAAACATTGCCGATTTGCTTAACTTCCTCGACGAAAAAGTGGGTAAAGGCAATTATTTACTTTTCTTGAGTGCCGACCACGCTGCGGCAGAAAATCCAAACTTTTTGCTCGACCATAAATACCATGTAAAAAATTTGGATTACAAAGCATTCTTCAAAGAAATGCAAGAGCACTTTGCACCGATTTATGGCAAAGAATTAATCACCAATTATTCTAATCAAAACATCTACTTGAACGATGAATTGATTAAAAACAAAAAATGGGATTACGACAAAATTGTTCGAGAAGTATGCGACTGGGCAAACGAAAAACCATTTGTGGCACGCACCTACTCCCGAAATGACATCTTGCGAGGAAACCCAACTGATTACAATTTAAGCTTAATCGAGCGTGGCTACGACCCTAAACAAAACGGAGACATCGTTGTATTGCTAGATCCGCAATACATGGAATACGGTGCCAAAGGTACCACTCACGGGACTACTTACCTATACGACACGCATGTGCCAAACATTTGGTATGGCTGGAAAGTGAAACCAGGCGAAAGCTTCACTCGTTATAACATTACCGATGTGGCTCCTACGCTTTCTCAAAAATTGAGTATCCCTATGCCAAACGGCTCACAAGGCTACATTATGAAAGAAGTTTTACCTTAATTTTTAAGATTATAAACTTTAATAAAAGAGAAGGGCGATTGCTTTCAGCAATCGCCCTTGTTTTTTAATATTATTTTAAAAAAATCCGATTTTAAAGCATTTTCCCTACACGCTCGCAAATGTAATTGAGCAACTCCTCATCTTCCTTGCTGATGGAATTGGCATAATGCGAATCAATATCGATTTGCCCTACATTTTCTCCGTTTTTAAAAATTGGCACCACGATTTCTGCCTTGGTCTCAATGCTACACGCCAAATAGTTTTCCTCGGCATACACATCTTGCGAGATAAAAGTCTCGTTGCTCACCGCCACTTGTCCGCAAATTCCTTTGCCATATGGGATAATGGTGTGCTCGGTTGGGGCACCTTCGTAAGGTCCTAACTTTAGCTCTTGTTTGTCTCCATTTTTAAAGTAAAAGCCTACCCAGTTAAAGTGCTTTACCTCATCATACAACAATTTACAAATCTTTTGTAAAGTGCTATCTAATTCTTGATTTGCCTCAAGAATCGTATCAATTCTCTTTTTTAAATCGCTCATAATTCTGAATTTAAAGCAAAAATAAAAAATAATCTTCTACATTTGCATTTAATTATGAATTTAAAGGAATTTAAACCCGCATTGTGGCTCATTGCCAAATTCTTTATCGCTTATATTGTGCTCACTTTGTTGTATAGCCAGTATTTGCAACATTTTTCTGAGTTAAAACAAATTGCCGATCCGTTCACGGCTTGGGTGGCAGAAAGCACCGCACAAGTGATGCAGTGGCTGGGCTTCAATGCCAATTCTGAACAGATAGCAGGAGAGACTTTTCGCCGTTTCTTGCTGAATGACCGCTATGTATGTATCATAAACGAAGGGTGCAATGCCATTGCGATTATGATTATTTTCGTCTCGTTTATCATTGCATTTTCCAAAAAGCTTTTGCCGAGTTTCTTGTATTCGGTGGGAGGGGTGATTTTGCTGCATTTTACCAATATTACACGCATTGCAATCCTCAATTATATTTTTGCCTACCACGCCGAATACAGCGAATTGGCGCACGATTATCTGTTCCCTGCCATTATTTACGGAATGGTAGTGGTGTTGTGGATTATCTGGATTGTGTTTTTTGTACTAAAAAATAAAAACTGATGAAATTTCTACGCTGGGCACTTATCGTTGTATTGATTTTTGCGCTGATGGCAGTTCGCTTTTTCCAAACCGAATTGTTCTACGACCCGCTTTTGGCTTATTTCAAAACGGATTATCATCATGTGGCATTTCCCGAGATAGACTTGGGCAAACACCTGTTCAGTATGCTTTTAAGATATGGCTTAAACACCCTCATTTCGCTCGGCATCATTGCTTTCATTTTCAACAAAAAAGCCTATGTGCAATTCAGTGCGCTGGTGTATGTGGTGGGTGCCTTGGTGTTTTTTGGCTTGTATTATTATAGTTTAAAAACGGAATTTTCAAGTTTAGGCTTTACGGCAGGTTTCTACATTCGCCGATTGATTATTCAGCCTGTGATGCTTTTGATTTTAATCCCCGTGTTTTTGTATACCAATCATTTGGGGAAGAAGAATCGTTAAATAACGAAGGTTTTAGTTATAAACAAAAAGGTTCTGCCGTGCTGACAAAACCTTTCTGTAAATGTGCTGTAAAAAACCTCTTTTCTACCTTTTATCCTCAATACCAAACTCCTTCCAAGCTGTTTGCGGAAAGTCTAGCTTAATGCGCTTTTTAGCCTCTGCATAATGTTTTTCTAATTCTTTGAGTTCCTTGTCTAGTGCTTCGGTTTTTTGTTTTAAATCCGCTTTAAGCTTTTCCTGCTCGGTGTTTAGCGTCTCTGCTTTGGTGCGGAGGTTTTCCATTTTTGTGATGAAATCGTCGTCTAACTTTTGTGGCAAACTTCCCTTGTTATTTTTAAGGGCATCAATCATCACTTTTGCCGAAGTGATGCTCTCTGAATACGATTTTCTCGCCATAATTTTATTATTTTAAGGGTTAAACATTGTATTCATTATCAAATATTTAAAAAACCATCTAGGATATTGAATTTCCTATCTGGGAAATTCTTTACATTATGTTGTGTATTCAATTTCCTATCTTGTGCTGCCTTTCCCCCATCTGGGAAATCCTTTGCACAAGCTTGTGTAAACTCTGCACAAGCTGGAAAATGCTTTGCACAAGATAGGAATTATTTTGCACTTACTGAAATTTTATTTGCAATAGGAGAGAAAGGCTCTGCACCATATTGCTTTTATCAAAAACCTCATTTCTCTACCTCTCCAAGCTCATTGAGAAAGGATAGATAGACCCTATTTTTTTTAAATCATTTACTTTTCTTGTGATATATCGGATTTTCAAAAATGACAGGCTCAATATTAGCATCACTCACATTGCCAGATGAATCCATAAAGCTGAAAACGACTGAAAACTGCTTACTATCTCCAAAATTGAAAGCACCACTACACATGCCGTGTCCCACATAGAGTTTACCATTAAAGGGCTTAATGTAGTATTGCATCACTTCTCCCGTGTCCAAATTTTTTACAGTCGTTTTTACCCAAATCTCCGAATCATCATCTTTTGCAGAATTACTAAAAATAGCATATACATCATTTCCACAACCATATTGCTCAAATATACTTTTCATAAATTTTGGAATTCCACTTAATGTAGGCTTTTTTGTATCTTGTTCATTTAAGATATAATATGTATTAAGCCTCCGATTTTTAAGCCTTTTTCCATTTTCATAAGTATTTAAATATTCTGGCAGATTGTCTACAAAAAGCACATAGGTAACACCTGCTTTGGGAAGCCTTTGAGGCTTGAGTATCACTTGCTCTAAATCATATTCCCCCTTGCAATACTCCACCACTTGCAGCGGAATTTTTTCTTGCTCACTTTTCAAATACACAGGATATTTATTGCCCAAAAATTGAACTATATCTTGATAAAGCATATAGCCCTCAATCATAAAAAGGCTATTTTGGCTCACTTTTTCATTCTGAGGAAAAGCTATCAGATTTCCTGATGCACACTCTGCAAAAACTGCATTTATCATCCACAGCCCTAAAAATAAAGTAAACAATTTTTTCATGATTCAAAATTTCACTTTAGTAAATTTAAAAAGGTTTTGCCGTATAGCAAAACCTTTTAACATATTATCGCTCCAAGCTCATTGAGAAAGGATAAGCGTTTTTGCTCGTGCCACGCTTTTTATTGGGCTCGGCTTGCATGTCGAATTTAATGACACCGCCTTTGAGCAAATCAAAATGATTGAAATAGTTTTTATCATACAATTTACCATTCACCCACACCTTGTCGGCATAGCGGTTTTGGGCTGAATTGTTTGGTGCTTCAATTTTTAATTTTTTGCCATTTTCAAAACTTAAAGTCGCTTCTTTGAACAATGGTGCGCCCAGTGCATACTCAGGGTAAGCAGGCGTTACGGGATACATGCCCAGGGCAGAGAACACATACCAAGCCGATGTTTGCCCATTGTCCTCATCGCCACAATAGCCATCTGGATTTGCGTTGTACATGCGGTTCATCACCTCGCGTGCCCATTTTTGGGTTTTCCACGGCTCACCCGCATAATCATACAAATAAATCATGTGCTGAATCGGCTGATTTCCGTGTGCATATTGCCCCATGCCCATCACTTGCATTTCTCTGATTTCGTGGATGATTCCGCCATAATACGAAGCCTCATAAGTAGGCGGCATCACAAAAATAGAATCCAGCATTTGGACAAACTCTCGGTTTCCGCCCATTAAATTCTTTAAGCCCTCAATGTCCTGAAACACCGACCACGAGTAGTGCCAGCTGTTGCCCTCGGTAAAGGCTCCGCCCCAAGAAAACGGATTGAAGTTGGGCGAAAATTTGCCGTCTTTGTTTTTAGGAGCCATTAATTTATTTTCTGGCTTAAATAATTTTTTATAATTAAAAGCTTTTTTGCGGTATTTTTCGATTTCTTTTTTAGGCTTTTTCAAGGCTTTAGCCAATTGATAAATCGCAAAATCATCGTAGGCATACTCAAGCGAACGCGCCACATTCTCGTTGATGTCCACATCGTTTGGCACATAGCCCAATTGATTATAATACGCCACGCCTTTTCTTCCCGTAGCTCCGGGACCTTCGTTATTGGCACCATGAATCAGTGCCTCGTATAGCGTTTCGATGTCGTAGCCACGCAAACCTTTGATGTAAGCCTCTGCCACCACCGATGCCGAATTGTTACCAATCATGATTCCACGATAGCCTGGCGAAGACCATTCTGGCAACCAGCCGCCTTCTTTGTAATCATTGATTAAGCCTTCTTGCATTTGCTTATTGATCGAAGGATACATCAAGTTTAAGAAAGGATACAAGGCTCTGAAAGTATCCCAAAAGCCTGTCCCTGCAAATTTATAGCCTTTTTCCACTTTTCCGTTTTGCGGACTGTAGTGTACGATGTCGCCATTTTGAGTGATTTCGTACATTCTAAGCGGGAAAAACACCATGCGATACAAGCAAGAATAAAAAGTGCGCATTTGGTTTTCGTCGCCACCTTTTACCAAGACTTTAGACAAAACTTCGTTCCACTCCTTTTTACCTTCTTCTTTTACTTGGGCTAAAGATTTTGAGCCTAATTCAGCTTTTAAATTTTGCTCGGCTTGCTCCAAACTGATGAACGATGATGCCACACGGCAAATGATTTTTTCGCCTTTTTTAGTTTTATTAAAACCTACGACAATACCCGCTCTTTCGCTTTTCACCTCGGGAGAATTTTCAAATTTGCCATTGTTCCAAGTTTTATAAAAATCTGGTTTTTGGCTTAATTCTATCACAAAATAATTTTTAAAATTATCTGCCACGCCACCATTGTTAAAGGTGTTGTAGCCCACAATTTTGTTTTCTTTAGGCAAGTATTTCACCCAAGAGCCTTTGTGATAAGCATCTACCACAATCATGGCAGAATCGGTTTTAGGATAAGTAAATTGCAGAATCGCCGCACGCTCCGTTGGGGCTAATTCGGCAGTGATGTCCTCATCTGCCAGATACACTTTATAATCATACGGAGTGGTTTCCTCTGTCTTGTGCGAATACCAGCTGGCGCGATCACCTTCCTCAAATCGTAATTTACCCACAATGGGCATAATGGCAAAGGCTCCATAATCGTTCATCCACGGCGAAGGCTGATGTGTTTGTTTAAACCCGTTGATTTTATCAGCACTGTATTGATACACCCAGCCGTCGCCATTTTTATTGGTCTGTGGCGTCCAGAGGTTCATGCCCCATGGCCGACCAATGGCGGGATAGGTGTTCCCGTTGGAGAGCGCAAATTTGGAATCCGTACCCATGAGCGGATTTACATAATCCACGGGGCTGGTAGGATATTCATTGACTTGCGCTTGTATTTGAGCATAAAAGCATACAAATGCTAAAGCAAAAAGTATTTTTTTCATTAATTCAAGAATTTATTATTGTTTTCATTTAATGAAAATTCTTCCTCATTTCATCAAAAACGAGGAAGAAAATCATTTAAAATCATATTTTTTAAAACTTAGGTAAATTGTCTTTGTCTTAATAAATAGTTATAAGAACGCTTTTTCCTTGTTCTTCTGCCTTTTGATAGAAAGCTAAAAGCTCGTTGTATGCATCTTGCAATTCTTCTCTTATTTCTTCCAATTCCTCCTCATAATCCCAAATATTAGGATATATCTCTGCCTCTTTGCATTTTTGCATACTGAAATTTGCTAACGCCTTAGGCATATCAAATTCGGAAAGTGCTTTTACCACTTGGGGGATTTTTTCTTTACTTACCAATGCCACGAGTCCATCGCTGATTTCTAATTCAATTTCTCCTGCTACGGCAATGGATAAAGGATTTTCCAAATCAATGCCGCACTCGGAGCCAGTAAACACAAAGTGCAACGCATCCCACATTTTATCAATATCTACAAGGTCTTCGCTTTCGCTTAAATTTTCCTCAATATAATCTAACAATTCCTCTTCGCCTTTGCTCGAAAGATTTAAAAGTTCATCTTCCTTATTTAACAAATAATAACAAGCACACATTCCCATAATAACACAATTTAATTGATTAAAAATCTAAAACTTAGGTAAATTGTCTTTCACTTTTGCCCAATAAGTTTCGTCAAAAGTGCGTGCGGCACCAATCATCGCGGCATCTTCCATTAGTTCTGAAACAGCCACAGGCGTTTGGTTTCCGTTTTGTTTTAAAGTTTCGAGCAATGTTTTTTCAAAATGTGGATAGGCAAGCGAAATGTTTCCGCCCATGACTAAGATATCGGCATTAAATTTATTAAGCCAAGGTGCAATGAAGTTTCCTAAATTCTCACCAAACTCGGTAAATAATTCATCTTTCAATGGCGTATCAATCACATCTTTTACCCCTTGAATGGCTTTGCCCGTTCTCTTTTCGTATTCCCCTGTAAACCAGCGGGTGCTAAAGTACTCATCGGCAATACCATCTTTGAATTTCAAATGCCACAAACAGCCTTCTGGTGCTACATCTTCACGCTCCACGATAGGCACGCCCCCATCGATATATGCACTACCAAAGCCCGTTCCAAGCGTAATGACTACTACTTTCTCTTTGCCTTTTCCTTTGCCTATCCAAGCCACGCCCACCGCAAATGCAGAGGCGTCGTTCAAGAATCGCATTTCTTGTTTTTGGATTAAATATTCGTTTAAAGCCGTAGGAATATGTGTTTTATACAGATTGGGATATTTGTGCTCAAGCATTGAGATACCTTCTTTATAATTAAATGGCCCTGGCATTGCAAAGCCCAAACCGAGCACATTGTCTACGCCCACGCTTTCCATACACTCGTTGATTGCCTTTGCCCATGTTTTTAAAATATTTTCTTTGGTATCGGTATGCGAGAGTTTTTCTCTTTTGAAACTTTCTTTTACCAATTTTTGAGTATCCATATCCACTGCACAACAGCTGATATGGCTACCGCCTACATCCACGCCTAAAGCATATTTTTTACTCATGTTTTCTTTTTTAAAATTGATTTATCTTTGTAAAGATACAAAAAAATCGCAGAAACTTTTTTGTATCTACGATTTGATTTTTGTCAATTTTTGGATTTATTAAGTGTAAAAAAGCCCTGTGATGTAACAGGTGTAAATTTTTAGTTTTTAATCAAATATTTCTTCTTAAAACGAAAATACTCATAAACAGAAATTAAACAAAGAGGCAATAAACTGGGAACGAGAATAAGAAATTCTGAAGCATCTGGCTCAATAAGTATCAAGAAAACAAAGAATAAATAAGCTGAAAAAGATAGTATATTGTACCATTTATTTTCCCTAACATTCTTGATTAAATTTAAAAAAATAAAAATTGAACTTGAAATAGAGCCCAATAATGCCACCATGAGATACATTCCAATAATGATTCCTGACATATCACAAGAATGTCTATGTTCGTTTGAGCGAGCACTAAATAAAAATACAATATAAGCTAAAAAAAGACTCCCCAGTACAGAGAAAAATATAATCCGAAAAGCTGCAAAAAACAAATATCTTTTCATTTTTGAATAATTTTATCATTAATCACGAAGTTGTAAAATTATAAAATTTCCGAAACACAAGATTTTTTTAACAAAAAAAGCCCCGCAATGTGTGGGGCTTTTTAGTTTATAATTTATTTCCAACTGATTTTAATCTTTCGAGCTTCATTCTCTCCATTAGTTCTTTTAGGAGTTTCTTGACTATAAGGTAAATTAAAATACTCTATACTTTTTACCGACTTGGGAACATCTATCATTTCCGCAAATCCTTTTATTTTTACATTTGTGGGTAAATCAGCACAATATTTGTTTCCAATTCTCCACTTATCAGCTCTAAACATGTCCCCCTCTGAATCTACAAAATATGGTGCATCATACTGGCATATTGAAGCCTTAGCGTCTTTACTTCTAAAATAATATTCTATTCTTACCTTTTTAGTATTTAAATCCCCTTCTGCTGATATTATATCAAAATCCAATTCTTTATCCGATAATTGAATATTCCCACCATCTTCACTTTGTTTTTTAACCTCACTATCATCCCAATTTACAGGTATATTTTTTAAATATGTATTTCCACAATTTCTATTATACTCTCCTGGTATTGCATTCTTGCTACACATCGGAATATCCACAATGCTTATTTTTTTTATATTAGTCATTACCTTTGGGAAAATGTATATAACTTTCATTTTAATTTTCGAAGGAATTGTAGCACCCCAAGAATCAGAACCAATCTTCTTGTCACTCTCCACATAAGTGTTCCCATCAAAATCTGTCATTATTGAATTCGTATAAAAATATTGACTTCTAGATATATATACTTCTTGAGCTACATCTGATTTATTGTAGATTGTAAACTCAACTTTTATTGTTCTATCCTTAACATTCCCATAATCACCTATAATTTTAATTTCAAAATTAGGGTCAAACGAAACTACTGAATTATCAATATTTGATGATTCTCCTGATTTAGCTAGCTTAAAATCTTTATTTTTCGTAATTACTTCTCCATAGTAGAGTGATGTGTCAAGTAATATTTTTAAAAAATTATCAGCATCATAACGAGAATAAGCAAATACAGCCTCAGCTTCTCCTAAATTCTCTTTTTTAAAAAAAGCTATTTTTATAGGTTTCCCCTTGATTGAAGAATCGGCAAAACCTCCTTTTTTAGAATTAGTTGTACTTGAACTTCCTGTAGGATCTGTAATTGCATCAATCACCCCTAAAACATCTGAAATAGAAGTTCTTGGAGCATAAAGTATAGTTTGATATTTACCATTATTTGTAGGCTCACCTAATTGCAAATAATCTCCGACATTATAAGTTATCCCATCCACAGCTTTATAAGGTTTTTTAGATTTTTGTGAAAATAAAAAAACCGTACAAAAACTAATTAGTAATAAAGAAAATCTTTTTTTCATAAACAAAATATTAATTGTGGCAAAAATATAAAAATGCCAAAATTTAGGGAAATTTTTTAACAAAAAAAGCCCCACAATGTGTGGGGCTTTTGATTTATAATTTTTAATTATTTCTTTTCTACAAAAGTATAGGCTTTACCTTTTTTGCCGGCACGACCTGTTCTACCAATTCGGTGAATGTACGTTTCATAATCTTGCGGCACTTGGTAATTAATCACATGTGTAACATCGCTGATGTCTAATCCTCTTGCGGCTACATCGGTACCTACCAAAACTTTGATTTTACCTGATTTAAAGTCTTTTAATGCTATTTTACGGTAGCTTTGCGTTTTATCTCCATGAATTTCATCACTTTTGATTTTAGCTTTTTTAAGTTTATCGCTAAGTTCGCTCACTGCGCGTTTAGTTTCCGCAAAAATCATTACTTTCTCAAAACCTTCCTCTTCCAATAATGACAATAAAACATCGAATTTATCTCTTCGTTTATAGTACATTACATCTTGGTCTATATGCTCTGCGGTGGCATTCCCTTGCGAAACTTTAATTTCCACAGGATTATCTAAAATATTATCTACAATTTCTTTCTGTGCTTGATCCACTGTGGCAGAAAACAATAAAGTCTGATCACGATTGGTCATTTTTTGCGTGATAAAGTTCACATCTTGGCTGAATCCCATATCAAGCATGCGATCAAATTCATCTAGAATTAAGACCGAGAAATTCTCGAATTTCAAAGCATTTCGTTTGCTTAAATCTACCAATCTACCTGGCGTGCCGATTACGATATCAAAATCTTTTCTCAATTTACGCAAATCATTGCTTATGCTGCGTCCTCCGATAAATGAGGTTCCGAAAAGTTTTAAACCTTTAGATAATTTTCTAAACTCATCTTCCACCTGTTCTGCAAGCTCACGAGTAGGCACCATTACAAGTCCAAAGAAACGTGTTTCGCTCATAAGCATTGCATTGATGATTGGGATTAAATATGCCGCAGTTTTCCCTGTTCCTGTGTTGGCAACGCCCAAAACATCTTTGATTTCGCTAATAGGCATAAAAGCCTTTTCTTGAATCTCGGTAGGCATGGTAAATCCCATATTCAAGATATTTTTAAGCAATTTTGGGTGAATTGGCATCTCGTCGTAACGCTGCGTTGCCTCGTATTTCACCTCTTGAATAGGTCTCCCTTTGTGAATGAATTTCTCTACTGGGATAAAGTTTCCACGCTTTTTGCCGTTTCCACCTTTAGCTTTTCCTCTTCCGCCTCCGCCCGAAGGTCTTCTGCTTTTTCCGCCTTTAAATTTGAATGATTTTTCTTCTCTTCCGCCTCTTTCAGCATCGCCAAAAGATGCGTTTCTCTTTGATTTTGTGAAAGATTTTCCGTTTTTCTTAGAGGCAAAACCTCTTTTTCCACGCCCTGATTTAGAGCCTGAAAAGCTGTTGTTTGATTTTCTCATTTAGTAATGATTGATTTTTAAATATTAGAAAAGAGTCCTCTGTTTTTCTACAAAAAACTAAAACTTTAAATTCTAAAAAATCATTGCTAAAAATGAAGGAGAAAATAAATGTCCTGACGCTTTTCTGTTCTGTAATTCGGGGGCAAAGATAGAACTATTATTGGATAAATTGATAATTATCCCGATTTATTTTAATATTTTTGATAAAATCGTTTCTCATCGAATTGAACAGAACCTCTCTTAATCCCTTAAAAAACAAGCTATTTACACAACCCTTAAACACAAATTCCATCTTTTTTGATTATTAAACTCATGCTTTAATTAAGCTTTAATCCAAATTCTGCATCGTGTAATTTTCTATAATTAAACACGGGTTTATACCTAAAAATTCAATGAAAACTCCTATTTTTGGGATTCAAATTTTAAATTTTATACATTTTGGAAAGTAACAGATTACATAAAGTCAATCAATTATTACAACAAGAACTTGCCGAGATTTTCCGTGTGGAAGGCAATAAAATGAAACAAGGGCTGCTGGTGAGCGTAACGGAAGTGCGCACTACTAGCGATCTTTCTATCGCCAAAACCTACATCAGCGTTTTCCCTACTCAGTATCGTGCAGAGGTGCTTAAAACCATTGTAGATAACAAAAGTTATTTCCGCAAATTGCTAGGCGAGCGTGTGGGCAAACAAATGAGAATTGTTCCTGATTTACAATTTTATAGCGACGAGTCGCTGGATAAAGTAGATGCGATAGAGCGCGAATTGAAAGGCAAAGGAAACAATCCGATTTTATAATGAATTGGTTTCCGGTAAAATTAGCCAGCCGTTACATTTTCTCGGGAAAAAACGCCATAGAAGTGAATGTGATTTCATGGATTGCGTTTCTTGCCTTGGGCTTTGTTACGACTTGTTTAATCGTAATTTTATCGGTTTTTTCGGGATTAGAGGACATCAATGTTCAATTTTATAGCAATATCAATCCCGATATAAAGGTGGAGCCTAGCCAAGGTAAATCTTTTAAAATTTCGCCCGAAACGCTTCAAAAAATCCAAGAAACACAAGGTGTAAAAACGATTTGCCCCGTGGTAGAAGAGCGTGCTTTTGCAGAGTTTTTAGGCAAAAAACATATCGTAACTGTAAAAGGAATCGATGAGCGATTTAATTCTATTTTTGGTCTAGATTCCATGGTGCTTTATGGGCAGCCTCTAGATTTTAAAGAGCCAGACTACATCAACATCGGCACCAATGTTTCGACGCGACTAAGCCTTTTCCCCGACACCGAAAATGCTGTGAAACTTCTGGTGCCCAAACCTGGCGAAGGGCTTATTACCAATCCAGACGAAGCCTTTAACCATGTTGAGGCGTATGCGACGGGCATCTTTAGAATCAATGACAAATACAGCGATTTTATTTTCATGAATTTGCCGCTGGCTCAAAAGCTTTTGGACTATGCCCCGAATCAATATTCGGCATTGGAAATCACAACCGATGGGAGTAACCAAAGTATTCAAAATGCACTGAAAAAGGAACTGGGCGACAAATTCCAAGTGCTCACGCGCAAAGAGCTTAATGCTGCTTTTATGAAAATGATTAATACCGAAAATTTAGTAATCTACTTGATTTTCATATTGATTCTCTGTATCGCTTCGTTTAATTTAGCGGGTTCTGTTGCGATTTTGATTTTAAATAAAAGAAACCAGTCCGAGACATTGAGATGCTTGGGATTAAGCCAAAAAAACCTTAAAAAATCGTTTTTTTACACGGGCTTGCTCATCAGTTTATATGCATTAGGCTTTGGGCTTATCCTCGGAACGATTTTGCTTTTGCTCCAAAAATATTATGGCTTGGTTTACATTTCCGATTTCTTGGCATTTCCCGTAAAACTCACTTGGGAAAATTATTTCATTAGCATTTTCAGTGTTTTATTCATAGGAAGTGTGGTTTCATATTTTGTAAGCCGAAAAGTTTAAGGTTTAAAATATCATGCATAAAAAATCATTTTTAAGTCAATTGTTGAGCAATAAATGGTTTCTTTTAGCCATTTTATCCATCACTTGGGGCTCCTCTTTTATTTTAATTAAAAAATCCTTAGAAGCTTTTACAGCGATACAAGTCGGAGCCTTGAGAGGTTTCATTGCGGGCGTTTTCTTGCTACCGATTGCCCTGCGTAGCATTTCTAAGCTATCTTGGCGAGATATTATGTGGGTGAGCATTACGGGATTTGTGGGGAATTTCCTTCCACTATTTTTGTTTCCCATTGCACAAACTCAAGTGGATAGTTCTACGGCGGGCGTTTTGGATTCTTTGATTCCGATTTTTATTTTAATACTTAATTTTTTAATCTTTGGGCAAAGGAGTAAAAATCGACAAATCATCGGAGCGATTATCGGATTCATAGGGGCTGGAATTTTAAGTTTTAGTGGAGAAAGCACGGGCTCTAGCCATTTCTGGTATGCTATGCTCATCGTGTTTGCCTGTGCGTGCTATGCCATGGGAAGCCTTATTACCGAGAATAAATTAGCACACATTAATGCTGAAAAAATCAGTGCTTTGGTTTATACAATTTGGCTTATTCCCTCGGCTATAATTTTATTGTGTTGCGATTTCAAGCCACTTTCGAGCACACAACTATACGAGGGATTGGGCTATGTGAGTTTGCTCTCTATCGTGGGCACAGCGATTGCGTATATTTTATTTTACAAATTATTGAAAACCTCTTCGCCTATTTTTGCCTCAACGGTTTCGTATTTAATGCCGCTTGTGGCGGTATTCTGGGGCGTCTTAGACGGCGAAAAATTCAATTTTTGGCATATTTTCAGCGGTGCAATGATTTTGCTTAGTATTTATTTAATCAACGAAAAGAAGTCTAATAAAAAAGCCTTAGTGTAAAAAAACTAAGGCTTTCATATTTTATATGGCTAAACGAATTTAATCTTCGTTTGCATATTTTTCATCCATTTGGAAATCTTCCATAAACTTGGTGGTATAATTTCCCTCACGGAACTGCGGGTTGTCCATCAATTGTCTATGGAACGGAATAGTGGTTTTTATTCCATCAATATAAAACTCTTCTAGGGCTCTGCTCATTTTGGCAATTGCCTCTTCGCGAGTGCGTGCAGTGGTAATTAATTTAGCCACCATAGAATCGTAATTTGGTGGAATTTGGTAACCTGCATAAATGTGTGTATCGATGCGCACTCCATTTCCTCCAGGAATATTTAAATGCTTAATTTTCCCAGGAATCGGTCTAAATCCTTTATACGGATCCTCGGCATTGATACGGCACTCGATACTGTGCATTTTTGGCAAATAGTTCTTACCAGAAATACGCTCACCTGCAGCCAAAAGAATTTGCTCTTTAACCAAATCAAAATCAACAACTTGCTCAGTAATTGGATGCTCTACTTGGATACGCGTATTCATTTCCATAAAGTAGAAATTTTTATCCTTGTCTACCAAGAACTCCACAGTTCCCACACCCTCATATCCAATATACTCAGCAGCTTTCACAGCAGCTTCTCCCATTTTTTCTCTTAACTCGGGCGTCATGAAAGGAGACGGTGTTTCTTCTACCAATTTCTGGTGACGACGCTGAACAGAACAGTCTCTTTCCGACAAATGGCAAGCTTTCCCATACTGGTCGCCTGCAATTTGAATTTCGATATGGCGTGGCTCTAAAATGAGTTTTTCCATATACATTCCGCCATTTCCAAAAGCTGCAGTAGCTTCCATCACGGCAGATTCATAGGCTTTCTCTAATTCTGTTTCATCAAAAACGGCACGCATCCCTTTTCCTCCCCCACCTGCAGTGGCTTTCAACATTACGGGATAGCCAATTTTCTCTGCAGTGGCTCTTGCCTCCTCTACAGACTCCAAAATCCCTTCTGAACCCGGCACTACGGGAACTCCTGCCTCTATCATTGTAGATTTTGCAGTAGCCTTATCTCCCATTCGCTCGATATGCTCTGGCAATGCACCTATGAATTTAAAACCATGTTTCTGGCAAGTTCTTGAGAAATGTGCGTTTTCTGACAAGAATCCATATCCTGGGTGAATGGCATCGGCATTAGTGATTTCTGCCGCTGCGATAATATTTGGAATATTTAGATATGAATCTTTTGAATTGGGCGGCCCTATACATACCGCCTCATCGGCAAATCGCACGGCTAAGCTGTCGGCATCTGCGGTAGAATACACGGCAACGGTTTTAATTCCCATTTCCTTGCAAGTTCTAATGATACGCATCGCAATCTCGCCACGATTTGCAATTAATATTTTATTAAACATAATTAAATTCTAAAATTAAGCGTTTGGATCTACTAAAAATAATGGCTGATCATATTCTACTGGCGTAGAGTCTTCTGCCAAAACTTTTACGATTTTTCCTTGAATTTCAGATTCTATTTCGTTGAAGAGTTTCATCGCCTCTATCACACAAACTACATCTCCAGCTTTTACGGTATCTCCCACATTCACAAACACATCTTTGTCTGGACTTGGCTTGCGGTAGAATGTTCCAATCATTGGAGATTTTATAGTTAAATAATTATCCGCTTCTTCTGATGCCGGAGCTGGTGCAGCTACTTGTGGAGCTGCCGCTTGTGGCGCAGGAGCTGGCGTAGCAACAGGTGCTGGAGCAGGGCTTGCCACTTGATATTGAACAGGCGCTTGTTGTGGATTTTTGATTTCGATCTCGAATTTATCGGTCTTAAGTTTTACTTCAGACACGCCAGACTCGGATACAAAAGTGATTAATTCTCTTATTTCTTTCTTGTCCATAGCGGTGTTATTTTGTTTAAAAATCTAAAAGTAATAAAAAAAGTTGCATTTAACAATTCGCAATGCAACTTTTTTTTAATTTATCTCTAAATTAAATATTTTTAGTCCTCAGAAACTTCTTGAGTCTCTTTTTCTAAAACTACTTTTCCACGGTAGTAAAGTTTACCGTCGCTCCAGTGTGCTCTGTGTCTCAAGTGCATTTCACCAGTTGTAGGATCAGTTGTAAGTGTAGGAACCTCAGCTTTATAGTGAGTTCTTCTTTTATCTCTTCTTGTGGTTGACTGTCGTCTCTTAGGATGTGCCATTTTCCGTATCTTTTTTTATTATTATTCTAGTAAATCTTTTAATTTATTCCATCTAGGGTCAATATCTTCCTCTTCATCATCTACTTCTTCATCAAAGTCTTCGTAATCATCGTCCTCTGGAGCATACTGGTCTAGCAAATCGAGTGCTTCTATCATTTCCTCAGAATCTACATCTGGATTAATGTGTTTAAGCGGAATGCTAAGCAATGTAAGTTCAAATATTAATTGAGCTACATTTACTTTGTATTCTCCATGCGGAAGAATCAAAACTTCGTCGTCTGAATCATCGAACTCTTCGCCAAATTTCACTACAATTTCCATTTCGCCATCAATTGGCTGTGTGTATGGCTCGTTGGTAATGTCGCAGATTAACTCTACTTCGCCATTGAGCTTAAATTGTAATTCTAAAAATGTAGATTTTTTAATTAAATTTAAATCTACTTGAATATTTGGCTTTTGAAATTCTTGTTCAAAAGTAAATAAATCAAAGAACGATTGTTTTATTTCAAACTTAAATTGATGCTCACCCTCTTTTAAACCAGAGAATTGAACATCGTAATTCTTCATTTTGTCCATAAACGGATGGCAAATTTAATAATTATATTTTAAATACAAATATTTTTTTGTAATTTATTTGTTTTTAGTGTCTTCATTTGTCTCGAGAGCTCCATTTTTTAGGCTTAAATATTCCTCTCTGCAACGGTAAATTTTAATGGCTTGATAAATTGCCTCCACCATCGAGGTTTCGTTGGCAATATTTCTACCACTAATATCGTACCCCACGCCATGATCTGGACTTGTGCGTACATGCTTTAATCCTGCGGTATAGTTCACGCCCTCAATGCCTGCAATGGTTTTAAACGAAGTTAAACCTTGGTCATGATACATGGCTAGCACGGCATCAAATTTCTGCAAATTGTCCAAATTAAAGAAACTATCGGCTGGATAGGGACCAAAAATGTACAGCCCTTCGTCGATTAACTTTTTGAGTGCGGGAATGATCACCTCTTGCTCTTCGGTACCAAGCAGTCCATTATCTCCTGCGTGTGGGTTTAAACTCAAACAAGCAATCTTAGGCTGAGGAATACCAAAGTCCTCTACCAAGCTCTTGTACATCAATTTTGCTTTATCGATTATTGCTTTTTCTGTAACATGCGAAGAAACTTCCTTAATCGGGATATGTTGTGTAACAAGTCCTACCTTGATGTCTTGATGCACCATAAACATTAAAGCCTTTCCGCCCCAAGATTTTTCTAAATACTCTGTGTGTCCTGGGAATTGGAATACTTCTGATTGGATATTGGACTTGTTGATGGGAGCTGTTACCAACACATCACAATGCCCATTGGTAACTGCATTGGTTGCAAATTCAAGCGAACTGAATGATACAGCTCCTGCTTGCTCGGTTGATTTTCCAAACTCAATCAAAATATCGGGTGCTTCGATGTCCAAAATGTTTACTTTTCCTGCTACAATTTTAGACAAATCATTGATTTTATGATATGTAAAATTCTTATCAACCACTGCAGAAAGATATCCCCACAATTTATGTGTACAGAAAACTACGGGAGTACAAATGCCTAAAATATCTTTTCGCGCGAGTGTTTTTACTATAATTTCGGCACCAATCCCATTGGGGTCTCCCAACGAAATCGCTACTTTGATTTTTTCTTTAGATTTCATCTTTCAAAGATAATGAATATTTATTTGTTATTTAAATTTTTTGCCCAACAAAAAAACTCGTTTCTGAAAATGTATCAAAAACGAGTTTTTTATTATTTTTTACTAAAAAGTGGGATTTAGAACGGATATTCGTAAACCTCGCTTTCGTGTAACAATGGGTTTCCTTTTGGTACTAAAGGTGCCTTGGTCAAAGCATTCATTACTACATAAGCAAAAACGCCAAGCACAAAGAAGAATGCACCAAATTCTAGGAATCCGAAGTTCCACCAAGGTCCTACAGTTGCAGGCATCATTTGGTTGAAGATATCTACCCAATGTCCTAGAATTACAACTACTGCTACGATGGCTACCCAAGTGTAATTTCTCTTAATTGAACTGCTGATTAAAGCTAAGAATGGGAACACAACGTTTGGAATTAACATAGTGTAATAAGTTGCAGTGTACTGAACATCTCTCTGCTGGAAGTAAACACTTTCTTCTGGAATGTTTGCGTACCAAATCAACTCAAATTGACATAACCATAGGTATCCCCATAATAAACTGAATGCGAATAAATATTTGGCTAAATCGTGTAAGTGATTGTCGTTAAATTCTGGAAAGTATCCTGCTTTTTTAAGATATACTGCGATTAAAATCATAAATGCCACAGCACCTACTAGGTAACTTACCATAACATACCACCCAAAGAGTGTGCTATACCAGTGTGGATCTAATGACATTACCCAGTCCCAGCCTGAAGCCATTGATGTCAATGCAAAGAATACGATAGCGTAAACAGAAACTCTGTACAAGCTCCAGTAATCTTTCATACTTCCTGTTTGATCCAGCTTTTTAGATTTGTTTCTTAACCAGAATCCAAACAAAGTCCAACCTACTAAGTAGATCACTGATCTCACTAACCAGAACGGAACATTTAACCAAGCTGCTTTGTTTGCCATAAAACTATCAAATCCCTCGCTTTTAAAATCAATATCAGCCACCATCCAGTGATATAAATGATTAAAATGGAAACCTGAAGCAAATAACACTATAAGCATCATAACTGTTCCGTAAGGCATAAAGGCTGATATCGCTTCCATAACTCTTGTTACAACGACTGCCCAACCTGCTTGAGACACATGCTGAGTCGCCAAGAAAAACATTGAAATGGCAGCAATTCCAGTGAATAAGAAAGCGGCAATAAAGAACGCAGTCCAAGGTCTGTTATGATACTGCTGTAATAAATGTTCTACAGCGTGATTTTCTGAGTGTTCTATATTTGCGTGCTCGCCATCTACAACTTCTTGAGAAGAAGATAGGTACTCAAATTGCTGAGGATGATTGTGGATTTGTTCTACAATATAGTCCTCTCCTTTACTTGCATTCAACGTTGCACCTATAGCAAATAAGATGATACCTAGTACAATCGATACTAGTGATGCAGTTTTAATTTTTGGTGAAAGAGTGTACATAATTTATATCTTCTTCTATAATTATTTATTTCTTAATTCCATTACATATTCAGCTACACGCCATCTATCATCATCAGTAAAGTGAGATGCATAAGATCCCATAGCATTTCTTCCGTACATAATTACATGGTGCACAGAACCTACTGTGATTTCACGATCCTTATAGTTCGGTACGCCTAAAAATGCTCCTGAAACTACAATTGGCCCTTGTCCATCACCTTTCTCTCCGTGACAGGCAACACAAGCTTGACCAAATAGCTTTTCTCCTCTTTTCAAATCTTGCTCTCTATTAAGAGAATCTAGTGGAGATTTTAGACTTTTAGAAGCTTCATATCCCTCGTTTGTATTTGGCAAGTCGTAAGGTAACAATCCAGATTCAGTGTGCGCTACGGTTCCTTCTACTGGCATAAGTGCTGAACTATGATGGTTACGCTGAAACGCATATACATCTTTATCATCTGTAGGTTTTGGGTAACCAAATGTAGATTGCGCATAAGGCTCATAAGCATTAGAATAATACATATCTGGCATGTAAACTGGTGCGGGTTTTTCTCCCGGACCACATGAGATAAGTGCTAATGCAAAACCTGCAAGTATAATTGATTTTTTCATTTTAAATTTCAATTTAATTTACTGCTCTTTTCACAGAAACCTCTTCGGCACCTGAATCGATAAACATATTCTTCAAATTCTCAACATCATCCGACTCTACTTCGATTAAGAATTTATCGTCGGTAGTTCTCGGATCTGGATTCTTTGCTTTAGCTCCAGGGTAAAGGCTACATCTTATCAAATAAGTGATAGACATTAAGTGAGCTGCAAAGAAAACCGTCATCTCAAACATTGGTACAGCAAACGCAGTAGCGTTTTCTCCCCAAGTAAAACTTGGTTTACCTCCAATGTTTTGAGGCCAATCATAAATCATCATATACCAAGTGGTAACGATCATTAGCAATAATCCGTAAGCACCATAAATGAAAGCTAAATCTGAAATTCTTGTTTTCTTTAGCCCAAGTGCTTTATCTAAACCGTGTACTGGAAATGGCGTATAAACATCTTTAATGTTCACTCCTTTTTTGCGAAGTGATGTTACAGCGCTTACCAGAATATCATCGTCTCCATAAAGGGCATAAATCTTAGTGTTCATTGTCGTGCTCATGGTCTAAATGATGTTTTTTATAGCTTTCGCCTGATGATTTTAATACTGTTTTTAATTCTGCTTGTGCAATCACTGGGAATGTTCTAGCGTAAAGTAAGAACAATACGAAGAAGAATCCAATAGTTCCAAGGTAAATACCTACATCTACGAAACTTGGCATAAACATAGTCCAAGAAGATGGTAAATAATCTCTTGATAGGTTGATTACAATAATATCGAAACGCTCAAACCACATACCTATGTTGATGATGATTGAAACGATAAATGTCCATAAGAAGTTTCTTCTAAGTGGTCTAAACCATAATGACATAGGAACAATCACATTACAGATGATTAGTAACCAGAATGCCCACCAATAAGGTCCTGTTGCTGCACCTACAGTAAAGTAAGTAAAGTCTTCATATCTACTTCCTGAATACCACGCAACAAAGAACTCAGTAAGGTAAGCGACAGCTACCATTCCTCCCGTTACAATGATTACGATGTTCATGTATTCGATATGCTTTCGTGTAATATAGTCTTCTAGACCTACCACTTTTCTAGCTACACCTAATAATGTTTGTACCATGGCAAAACCTGAGAAAATCGCACCAGCAACGAAGTATGGCGGATAAATGGTTGAGTGCCATCCTTTAATTACAGAAGTAGCAAAGTCAAATGATACCGTGGTGTGTACTGAGAATACAAGAGGAGTAGCCAAACCTGCTAATACTAAAGATAATTCCTCAAATCTTTGCCAATGTTTAGCATTACCCCCCCATCCAAAAGAAAGGATGCTGTATATTTTCTTAGAAAAAGGTTTTTTAGCTCTATCACGAAGCATAGCAAAATCTGGAATCAACCCCATGTACCAGAATACAACTGATACAGATAGGTAGGTTGAAATTGCTAATACATCCCAGAACAATGGAGAGTTGAAGTTTACCCAAAGCGAACCAAAGTTGTTTGGAATTGGGAAAACCCAGTATCCAACCCACGGACGCCCCATGTGAATTACAGGGAACAAACCTGCTTGAACTACGGCAAAAATCGTCATCGCTTCTGCCGAGCGGTTGATTGATAATCTCCATTTCTGACGGAAAAGTAATAGCACAGCAGAAATCAATGTTCCTGCGTGACCAATACCTACCCACCATACGAAGTTGGTAATATCCCAAGCCCAGTTGATGGTTCTGTTTAATCCCCAAACACCTATCCCCGTTCCTACAGTATAAGCAATACAGCCAAAACCATAAAGAAAGGCAATGAAGGCTAAACTAAAAGCAATCCACCATAATTTTCCGGCTTTACTTTCTACTGGACGCGCTATATCCTCGGTGATATCATGATAGGTTTTATGACCTAAGATTAGCGGTTCTCTTATCGGTGATTCGTAGTGACCTGACATAAATTCTTTTTAAACCTTTATTTGTTATTTTTTCTATTTCTAATTTTAACATGATAGAATACATTTGGCTGTGTACCAACTTCTTCTAACACTTCATACTTACGCTTGTCTTTCTTCAAGCTCACTACTTGTGCACTTGGATCATTAGCATCTCCAAATACCATAGCACCTGTTGAACAAGCTTTCGTACATGCTGTTTGGAATTCTCCGTCTTTTACTCTTCTTCCAGCTTTTTTCGCTTTTAGAATTGTAGCTTGAGTCATCTGAACACACAAAGAGCATTTCTCCATTACACCTCTCTGACGAACTACTACATCAGGATTCAATACCATACGACCTAAGTCGTTGTTCATATTAAAGTCAAACTTACTGTTTTGAGAATAATTAAACCAGTTAAATCTTCTCACTTTATAAGGACAGTTGTTTGCACAATAACGAGTCCCCACACATCTGTTATATGCCATCATGTTTTGTCCTTGCTTACCATGAGATGTCGCCGCTACTGGACAAACTGTTTCACATGGTGCATGATTACAATGCTGACACATCATCGGTTGGAAAATCACATCTGGATTCTCAGCCGCTGGCTTAATCAACACTTTGTATTGAGATGGCTCGTTATAATTTGTATCTTCTAACGCCTCTTTTTGAGTATATGGATATCTTTCTGGCTGAACAACCTGCATACTATCTGAGTAATAGCGGTCGATTCTTAACCAATGCATATCACGAGAGCGTCTAATTTCATCTTTACCCACTACAGGGACATTGTTTTCTGCATGACAAGCAATGATACATGCAGCACATCCTGTACAAGCGTTCAAGTCGATAGATAGGTTAAAGTGCGGACCATCTGCGCTGTCAAAGCTTCTCCACAAATCAACTTTCTTAACAGAGGTATTCTCTCCCATGAAAGTATCCATCGTAGCTGGCTCGTTCCACTCTTTTGGATCTTCATTTAAGAATTGATCAAGCGATGCCTCTCTTGCGATTTCATAGCGTCCCATCAAAGTATTCATTACCTGAATATTGGCAAATGGATGAGAACCTCCTACTTCATTAAATTCCTCAATTACGGCACTTAATTGACCATCTTTATATATTGGATAAGCATTTACACCGATACTTTCTAAAGCATTTGCTTGTGCTATTTTTCCTGTTACACCATAACCTAAAGCTAAACCTACTGTGCCTCTTGCTTGACCTGGCTGAACATAAACTGGAGCTTTAATTGTAACGCCGTTTACTTTAGCTTCATAGTAAACTCCATTCAACTCCATTCTTCCGTTTCGCTCATTACCATAGTTCCACATTTCGATGCCTAATTTCTCTGCATCCAGTGGATTCATTGTAAAGTAGTTATCCCAAGAGGTTCTAGTTACTGGATCTGGCAACTCTTGCAACCAAGGGTTAGTTGCTTGGCGACCATCTCCCATTCCCACTTTAGTATATAATTGAATTTCCCAATCGGCAGTTTTCGCAGCCTTTAAAACTGAAATAGCTGCTTGCGCATCTCCTCCTACATAAGACAAAGGCTCGCCTGCTTCGGTCTCTACAGCACCATTGTACAAGGCTTGATTAAATGATACACCACCTAGGTACTGTGCTGCAAATTTTCTTAAATAGTTATAATATGAATTATCTTCAATTTCTAAAGCCTTGGCAATGCTTTCAACCTCTTTTTGCTCTTGCCCGTCTTCAGCCTTTTCCTCTGCCTTCACCGCCGCAGAAACTGGAGCTTTTTTATCTCCTAGCCACACTAAAAGCGACTCTTGGAATTGTCTTGTATTTAAAACTGGCTGAATTGTTGGTTGTTGCAAAGCATATACCCCTGATAGAGGAATAAAATCTCCCCAACTTTCTAACCAATGATTCACTGGTGCTAAAACATTTACACTCTTTGCAGTTTCATCATCAATGCTTAACATCCCTACTGATAAAGGAATTTTCTTTAAAGCTTCTTTGATCTCTGCTCCATAGAATGAATTTGCAACAGGGTTTGCATCATAAATGAATAACGCTCCGATTAATCCCGCTTTTGCATCATTTACGAATTGCTTAAATTTAGCATTATTACTTTCTTTAAGTAAATTAGCTTTTTCCGTTACAGCATTCGCGTCTAAAGTTTTATTAATTAAATGTCCTAAAACTTGTGCTTCTTTTGAACCATCAACTAGAACAACTGCTTTGCTACCTTTTGCCTGTAGCTCTTGAGCTATAACTTTTGCCGTAGCATTTGATGTTCCTCCACCGTTCAATGCGGTATAAACCTCTGCTAAAACTTTGTAAACATCTGATGGTTTTAAAGGGAATCTTGAATCTGCGTTAGATCCAGTTAAGCTTAAATTAGCTTCAACTTGAATATGACGAAGCATGTTTTTACCTGGCTTGCGGGCTGCTGCATAAGACTTTTCCAAGGAAATTCCGTTGTGGGAATTTAAGAAATCTGCATTAAAGCCTACTACTAACTCAGTATTGGATAAATCATAATAAGGTAAAACTCTCTTTCCAAAAACTTCTTCCGCAGCATCTAAAGCTGGAGTTGCATCTACTGCATCAAACACTACATGCTCAGCACCATACTTACTTGCAAAGCTATTGATGATCGCCTTGGTAGAAGGGCTCGGTAAAGACGGGGTTAAAACCACCACTTTCTTCCCGCCTAGGTTGCTAAGCTTTTGCTGAATAGTTTTATCTACGGTTGCCCAGTCAGATTTTTCACCATTCAATGCCGGGTCTTTAATTCTGTTTGAGTCATATAATGACAAAACAGAAGCTTGCACTCTCGCATTAGCATCTCCTAGATATTTTAACTCCTTGTTTGGTTCAATTTTGATAGGTCTCCCCTCTCTTGTTTTCACGAGTACGCTTGCATAGTCGTAACCATCGTACATTGTAGACGCATAATAAGTAGGAACCCCAGGCATTACATCAATTGGTTTTACGACATAGGGAACCGATTTTATCACGGGCGCCTCACAAGCAGCCAATGTAGCCGCTGCTGTACTGAACCCTAGGAATTTCAAGAAATCTCTACGAGAAGTCTTTGAGGACTCCATCGTTTTCTTGTCTCCTAAAAATTCGTCAACTGGTAACTCTTCCGCAAACTCGTTTGCTGCAAGTTTCTCGGTTAAAGAATCGTTGTATAATTCTTCTATACTACCTCTATATTTCTTGTTAGAAGCCATGTAACTTCAGTATTTATTTATAATTATTAAATCTTATTAATAGTGACATTTAGCACATTCCAATCCTCCAATCGCATCTACAGTAATTGTTGCGTTGTCGCCATACTGCTTTTTAAGCTTTTCGTGCAATTCTGAATAATACGCTTTGTTGTATCCATTGTCCATATCCACTTGCGTTTCTCTGTGACAGTTGATACACCATCCCATTGTAAAATCGTTTGCCATCTCCACCACATTCATCTCATCTACTCTACCATGACAAGCGTAACATACTTGCTCCACATTTTTAGCCTTTTTGATTGCATTTTCTCCCGCCACAACGTGCTGTGCGTGATTGAAGTGTACAAAATCTGGCATGTTGTGAACTCTCACCCATTCGATTGGTTTTGTTTCCCCAGTATAAGTCATTGTATTCTTATCAAATCCTGAAGAAGCATAGATCTTTTGAATTTCCTCTGTATAGAATTTCTTAGATTTTCCTTTTTCTACATAGTCTCCTTTATACTCTTGGATAGAATAGTGACAGTTCATACACACATTAGTAGTAGGAATTCCTGAAACTCTACCATACTTTGCACTAGTGTGACACATTTGGCAATCAATACCTTGCTCTCCTGCGTGAATTTTGTGCGAGAAATAAATTGGTTGCTCTGGACGATATCCTTTATTCACATCTATCCCAAGCATTGCCTCCCACAAGCCATAGAGTGCTAATAAAGAAAGTACTAACAAACCAAAATTTACATATTTTTGATTTTTCTCTAGTAATTCTTTAAATGATTGCTTATGAAGCTCCTCACCTTCTGCTAAAGATTCTTTTAAGCTCAATTGGTTCAAGCTATTTACTCGAACAAGCATCCATACAAGCAAACATGCAATTACCGAGAAACCTACAACAATAGGTCCTGTAGTAAGGCTTCCGCCCTCTTTCTCTTCTACTTGTAGTTGAGTTACAGGTTCTACTTTCTCGGCAGGAGGATTAGATGTATATGCCAAGATATCATCTATTTGCTGATCTGTTAAATTAGGAAACGGAGTCATGGCTACTTTGCCATTTTCCTCATACACCTTAATTGCATACTCATCTCCAGAAGCACGTAACTCTTCGTTGTTTCTAATCCACTTATGCAACCACTCTCTTCCGAGCCCTTGCTCTGTTTGCAATTTCTCTACAATACCTCCTAATGCAGGGCCTACCACTTTTTTATCTAGCTGGTGACAAGCTGCACAATTAGTATTAAATAACTCCTTCCCCTTGTTCGGGTCGCCATTGATTGCCTCGGCATCCTGAGCGTAGGTTACAGAGAACATCAAAGTCAAGATGAACCCTGCAATACAATTCCATTTAATTTTTTGCAAATACGCCATTCTCTTACAATATTGAAATTTGGGTATGTTTTACTTAGTATTAATAATTACAAAAATAGCATGCTCCGTTAATTCTTTCATAAAAAAAATCAATCTAATTCTCTTTTTTTGCTAATTTATAAATATTCTAAATAAACCAAATCACTTAAATTACTCATAATAAACTGAATAAGCATATCGCATAAATTTTCAAACAAAATCAATGGAATGATAGTTATTATAGAAAAAGGGCAGATAACAAATAAGAGCTTTAAGCTATTTCTTAAATTTTAGCTTTCAAAGTCTTGAAAGTGTCTTATATTTGCAAAAAGATATTGAAAGTATGAAAAAGTTTTTGTCTTTATTTATATGCCTTTACATCGGGGTGAGCTTTGGGCAAATCTCGGTTGTAGATAGCATATCTGGTGGTTCTTACACCATTGAGGCTAATCAAGTGATTGATTCTCTTATTTCAAAAGAGGCGAGCCAAAAGTGCTTAAAAAGCAAAACGAATTTGGACACACCTAAGAAAGAAAGTGAGAATTTTGATATTTGTGCAAGAACTCCAAAGGTGAAAGGATACAGAATTCAAATTCGATACACAAAGGATAGAAGCCTTGCAAATAGTGTGATAAATGAATTTAAAAGAAATTTCCCAGATTTATCTTCTGAAATGGTGTACACTCGCCCAGACTATCGTGTGCTTGTGGGAGAATACTTTACTAAGCGTTCTGCCGCAACAGATATGGCTCGCATTAAGAAAAAATACCCTGGGGCATTTTTCGTGCAATGGGCAGTATGGTGCCGTAGAGCAAAATAATGCAAAATCTATTTTTTACATAAAAACAAAAAAACTCAGTCAAAATGACTGAGTTTTTTTTGCTATAAACTTTAACTTTGGCTTAAATATCTAAAACGGATTCGTGCAAGAAGTTAAAACCAGCCTTCCACAATCGTTTAGGGATTACATTCTGACTCCTTAAAATCAACTCTGGCGGTGTGCCGATGACTTCGCCCCCTAATTTAATTAAAAGCTTAGGAGCAGAAAGCCCAAACGAGCGATTGTATTTCTTGCGTAGCATTTCCATCAATAATTTATTGCTGACGGCACTGCCATTAGCAATATTGAAATCGCCCTCCAATTCGTGTTTTACGATGTAAGAAATAGCTCGCACAAAATCTTTTTCGCTCACCCAGCTCACCATTTGCGTTCCGTTACCAGCTTTGCCCCCGCCCCCAAACTGAACAAGTTTTTTGAGCGAATGCAATGCACTTCCTTTATGGTCGCCCAAAACAAGTGAGATTCTAAATACCACTTTTTTGGTTTTTCCTTCGGCATAACGGTAAAATGCCATTTCCCACTTTCGGCTGACTTCAGATAAAAAATCGGTGCCGTTTAATTCTGAAAATTCTGTTTTTTCTTCTCTTCTACTTTCATCATAAATCGCTACCGAAGATGCATTTAGCCACATTTTAGGTGGATTTTTGCATTCTTCAATCGCTTTGCCCAGTGCCTCGGTAGAGGCTATCCTTGATTGTAAAATTTCTTGCTTATTTTTTTCGGTCATTCGGGTGTTGATGTTTTTCCCTGCCAAGTTAATCAGCGCATCGGCGTTTTCTAAACATTCGCTCCAGTCGCCTACATTTTTGGCATCCCACACCACTTGCTTTACCGATGCTGGCAAATCTTTTTTAATGCTTCGCGTGAGCACATAAACATCTGCCTTGGTTTTATAATAATCGACAAGCAAACTGCCTAAATAACCCGTTCCGCCAGAAATTACAATTTTCATGATTTTGTGTGAATTTTAGTTATGTGTGTAAAGTTACACCTTATTATCATTTTTAGAAAATTCTCTAATGCTTTTTTCTATAATTTCTAAACATTGAGTGAGTTGCGCTTTATTAATAACAAGTGGCGGCGCAAAACGAATGATGTTTCCGTGCGTAGGTTTGGCAAGCAATCCGTTTTCTTTCATGGCTAAACATAGCTCCCATGCTGTGTCGCTGTCTTCAGTATCGTTGATAACGATGGCATTGAGCAATCCTTTTCCTCTAACCAAGGTAACTAAATCGCTGTGTTTATCGATGATTTTCTGCATTTCTTCTCTAAAGAAAATCCCCATTTGATCGGCATTTTCGGCTAATTTCTCATCAATTACAACTTGCAACGCCTCGGTGGCTATGGCACATGCCAATGGATTTCCGCCGAAAGTAGATCCATGCTGCCCTGGGTGCAACACCTCCATTACCTCATCTTTTGCCAACACCGCCGAAACGGGATAAAATCCTCCAGAAAGTGCCTTGCCAAGTGTGAGCACATCGGGTTTTACGCCCTCGTGATCGCAAGCAAGCATTTTACCAGTGCGGGCAATTCCTGTCTGAATTTCATCTGCAATGAAAAGTACATTATGCTTTTTACACAAATCGGCACAGGCTTTCAAGTAACCATCTTTTGGCACATACACGCCTGCCTCGCCCTGAATTGGCTCTACGAGAAAACCTACTACATTGGGATTTTCTTCCAAAACTTTTTGCAAAGCCTCTGCATCGTCATAAGACACAGAAATAAATCCTGGCGTATAAGGCCCGAAATGCTCTCTCGCATTTTCATCATTAGAGAAAGAAATTATCGTAGTCGTGCGCCCATGGAAATTCCCGTTAGCCACAACAATAATGCCCTGCTCAGCAGGAACGCCTTTTTTCTCATAGCCCCATTTTCGAGTAATTTTCAAAGCCGTTTCTACCGCTTCGGCTCCAGAATTCATCGGCAACACACGATCCATATTCATGAGTTCTGCCAATAATTTTTCGTATTTTCCCAATTCTGAATTATGAAAAGCTCGCGAAGTGAGGCAAAGCTTTTCGGCTTGTTTCTTGGTCGCCTCCACAATGCGTGGGTGGCAGTGCCCTTGATTTACCGCAGAATATGCCGAAAGAAAATCAAAATATTTCTTCCCCTCCACATCCCACGCATACACGCCTTGTCCCCGCTCTAACACTACGGGTAGCGGGTGATAGTTGTGTGCTCCATATTGATTTTCTAATTCTATTAATTCTTGCGATGTGTAATTTGCCATATATATTATTTTTTTAAATTCGTTGCGACAAAATACAATTTTTTAAGCATATTTACAAATTATATTTTATTACATTTTTTAAAATAGGGCAAATTCGATAATTTGAGATTTTTTTTGATTTTAATTAAACGATATGAATTTTTAGATTTCTATCTTTGTACTTTTACAATACATTAAATTATGGAAATTATTCGCATGCTTTTATATTTAGTACCCATGCTTTTTTTAGGTGCTATTTTTTATCTTTTGATTGATAAATATTTCTCGGCACAAAAACTTCAAACACCGCAAAATGTGAAAAACAACGAAATCACCTCTCACCGATTGCAGGCGTATGAACGCATGGCTCTCTTTTTAGAGAGGATACGACCAACTAATTTGGTGCGAAGAATTGAGCTAAGCAACTCGCTAGAAGAGTATGAATACGCTCTGGTGCATTCTATACAAGAAGAGTATGACCATAATTTAAGCCAACAGATTTACATCTTGCCCGATACTTGGAAAATCATTTTTTCGACTAAAAATGCCACGCAAAACTTTATAAAACAATGCAAAGACACGCTCAAGCCAAACGCTTCTGCCGAAGATTTGCAAACAATGATTCTCAAAAAATCGGTGGAAGGTAGCGAACCTTTTTCGGGTGCGCTTTTGCAACTACAAAGCGATGTTCAGTCGGGGTTTAGGGATTTATGATTCCTATTTATTATTTTTAATTTCTGATTCTAAAAACATACTCCGTTTTTAATCAAGATAAAATACGGAGACCTACGCTATACCCCAAAGCGCAAGACATGACAAATAAAATTGCAGCTAAGACATAAATTAAAATATCTAAATTTCTCTTATCTTCTATTATTCTTTTCATAACAAATTAACTTTCAACTCTAAACAAATATAGTAATTTTCTTTTATTTAAATAATTTATTTTCAAAAACTATTTTTCTTTTTTTTACTTACATAAAAATCTAAAAACATTTAAATTTGTAGAAAAATTTAACATGAAAAACATTTATTTATTCATTTTTCTTTTATCTGCCTCTATTTATGCCCAACAGAAAACATTTTACGAAGCACCTATAATGGATGGGACTAAGTTAATGTCTATGAGACAGTCTAATACTTATGTTCAAGAAGCTACGCGATTTGTTTCAAATGAAATTTATTTGAAAAATGAAAAAATAAGTGATAAATACACACTTTTCTCCTATGTAAGCACTGCTATTTTCTTCCAACCGCTAACACACGAGGAGGGGCATCGCTCTGTTTTGACCGAGCTGAATATAGGTGCTATAAATGTTCCTTTCTTTGACAAAGATGGTGTAGCCAAGGTAATTGGGGTTTCTGATGCTACTTTGAAAAATCTAAAAGAAACTGATTTACCTAATTACATTAGACTACATACTGCGGGGCTAGAATCTGACTACACTTATTTAAGATCTATGAATGCTAAACTTGCATTTGATGAACAAGATTATAAAAATGTAAAAGCGGATGTTATAACGAGGCACATCGGTGTCGGCTCCTATTACCTCACATCTTTGATTAACCAAAAGCTCTCGATAGACGAAACAAAAAAGCCAGAGCTTGAAAGAGATGTTGTGGGGCATGACATCTGGGGAATGGCAAGAAATATCTATAATCCTAAAGGGAAATTTTATAGATATACTAAGTGGTCTGAGCTCAACAGAGAAGAAAAAAGATACACAAGAAGAATTGCATATCTGTCTTTCATTAATTTTATAAACCCTAGCCTATTTGGAATAAGTAATTTCAAATTAAAAAATGGAAATAAATTCTCCTTCAGTTTAGGGTACTCCTTATCTCCTTTCGGGGATTACATTACGCAAGATTTCTATTATTTTCATGTCGGAAAAAACATCAAGATAAATCCTTACATAAGAGAGTATTTCAACAAAGACAATTTTTTCATTGCAGGCGGGATAAAATTACATAATTATGAATTGGGCGATAATTTATTAATAAATACTTCTTTTGATGTATGGTCTCAACCAAAAGACTTAGATTTCAGAAGCTCTTCAAAACATCTGGGACTAGGAGCTGAATTAAACATTGGATACAAAATATATTCTTATAAAAAAGAAAGAGACAATTCCTTCTACTTTAACACAGGTATCTCTGCAAAAACAAAAGGCTTCATCCCAGAATCGCCTTCTTTAAACAAGGATTTAAGATTCAACTGTGGGCTGATTTATAGAATATCAGAAAATTAAATAATTTTAAATTAATTTCTTATTTTTTTCTTTGTTGTAACAAATACAATATGTACATTTGTTAGCCTAATCAAAACGACAAACTCTTATGAAAAGAGATATCTCTCTTTTATCTTTAGGGTTGGCAAGTTTGCTACATCGCAAAGAAAAATATCTGTTTTATTTAGTTATATTGGGATACATGGTTTTTTATCTAGGAAAACAATGTGCAGAGCATGATGCTAGACATGGATATAATACCCAAAGAATGGAAACAACTAGCCCAAATTAAATCGAAATTTTGCAACCCTAACTTGGATTTTTCCTTTTTCTAAGACAACGCTTTGACATATCACCATTGCATTATTTTTATTTAAAGATATCTTCAACGCCTTTTAAAATTAATTTTGATTTCATTTCTTTTTCTAAGTCTTTAAAATCAGACTTTTGAATTATTCTTGGCTCTTGCCCTTTATTTAGAAAAATGATTTTATCACAAGTATCTACAAGCGTAGAAAATATATGAGATGAAATCAATACTATTTTGTTTAATTCTTTTAGTTTTAAAATTATATCCACAAGTATAATACTGCTCTGAATATCTATGCCATTAAATGGCTCGTCTAAGATATAATATTTATTTTCTTGAAGTAAAATTGCAGTTAAGGCTAATTTCTTTTTCATTCCCGTTGAGTATGTGGATGCGTACTGCTCCAAGGGAAGACCGAAAATATTTTTTTCGTCTATATTAACTTTCTTATTTCTAGCATTGCACAAAAGTTGAATGTACTCTTTACCCGTTATTCTTGAATAAAAGAATGGCTCTGTTTCGAGATAGCCCAAATGGTTTTTAAGAGGTTTATTTTCTGATAATATTTCTCCACTATAACTCTCTAGCCCAGCGATACATCTAAATAAAGTTGTTTTGCCTGCTCCATTTTCTCCTACAATTCCATAAATATTTCCTTCTAAAAACTCTAGCGAAATATCCTTTAAAACTTCGTTATTTCCAAAGTTTTTGTTTAATCTATCTATCTTAATCATGTAAAAGTGTCTTTAAATTTTTAGATGATTTGTTATAAAAATAGGGTATCGTTATCAAAGATAATGGTAAAAAGAAAACACTGCCTACAATTACAATGAATTCATACAAATTCATTTCTCTGGGATACGCTGAATATTTACCAAGAATCACTAGCCAAAGCAGCAATACGCTTACAATATAAATAAATAGTATGATTTCGTATTCCGCATGAAAGACATAAAGCAAGGGTATCAAGATAGGCAAATTCAAAATAATTAAAAATTTTGTTCCTGTATACATTTTTTCTCTTAAAAACCTTTTGGGCGAACATGAATAAATCCAGACATAATACTCTGTCTCTGGCTTTACATAATAACTAATCGCCGTTAGGTTGATTAATAAAATTGAAAATAGTCCTAAATTGACATTTTCTACATTACTCGCAATAATAGCAATTCCATATGCTACTGGTAACAACAGAATACTCTTTCTAAATCCGTTGCAAAATTCAAAAGGTTTATTTGAAAAAGGAGTGGGTATTGTGAATCCCAAATTTCTAAACACTACAAATGAGAGTAATAGAGAAATTAATATTAAAATAATAGATTCTATAAAACATCCGTTATACACCAACATGAGCAAGAAAGGAAGTGCTACGATTAAATTTTCTATAATTCTTATTTTATTTTTGATTGCATTGCTAAATATTATTGACAGAAAATTATTTCTAGCTTTTCCCGACAGATTAAACTGAAACATGATTGACGCAAGTACCATTAAATAATTGGCAAAATCAATTTTCTGAAAAAGAAAATTTGACAAATAAAAAAAAGCCACTGGAATAAGCATATACCCCAATATAGGAGCAAGCCCCTCATCAATCATCTTACGATTGATCATAATGTATTGAAGTTTAAAATATTGATTCATTCAGACTTTAATTCACCACCAAAGATATGATTTTCTTTTTTAGAACCTCAATACTAAATAGAAAATAAGACGAAAGGAATTACTACTTAAAAAATAATAAATAGTGAGAGATTTTAATTTTTTCATTAATCTTCTCTTGAAAATCTTATTTCTATCGTATTTTTCGAATGTATATTCGTTAGTTTTATAAAAGCAGATTTTATAACTACTTCATTTGTAATCATTCCATATTCTGTTTCTATCATATAATCTGTATTTTCCGAATCCATTATCTCTGATCTTGCATATTGTATTCGGTTATCTTTATTAAGAGTTAGAGAAAAATAAAAATTAGCATTCTTGTCTTCTTTTGTCACTTTCTTATTATCTTCTATAAGCGGTTTAAATAAGTAATCTCCATTTTTATCTAAATTACAATTTAATTTAACCATCCTATCATTTAGGATAAGGAAATAAGGATAATAAGACAACTCTATCGACCTTTTCAAAATTGGTTCAATAATCTCTCTATAACTATTTTTTTCAGTAAAATTTATTCTAGAAATTTTTATATTTCCTTTTCTACTAAAAAACTTATATGATATTTCACCTTCAAAAGGTATTAATTCTCCCTCCTTTATATACTCACCTTTAAATTTCAATTGCTCCTTTTCCTTGAATCCATTCTCTGAATTTAGAGATTCTTTGAATTTAAAATAAGAAGTTTTATTATCTATATCAACTTGGCTTAATTTTATTCTTTCTTGTGCTCCCACACTCACGCATAAGCATAAAAACAACAGACTCAAAAAGTAATTTTTCATGTTTTTAGGTGTCTTATTTACACACAAAGCTAAAAACATTTAAATTTGTAGAAAAATTTAACATGAAAAACATTTATTTATTCATCTTTCTTTTATCTCTTTCCGTGCATGCTCAGCAGAATACATATCGTAATGCAAGCAACATTCTCGACACTATAAATCTTGCAGATGTTTCTGCTTCAGGAAAAAATAGTTTAGAGAATTTTCGTTCTATTTTTAATAAAAATAACTCTCAACTATTGAGGAAGAAAAACTTGATTTATTTTAGTTTTTTAGAAGAAAAAATATCTGGAAAAATTATGACAAACGGGCGTTTAAGAATAAAAAACACCCCCAAAAACCTTGACAAGAAACATCTTTTATTATTAAAGAATGTTTTACGGAGTTTTTATAGCTCTTGGCTTATTTCCTATTACAATTTTGCTCAAAAAGGATTTTACTGCACTAAAATAAATAACAAAGAGTGGGCTTTTAAATTAGACAAGAGAGGTAAAGAAATTTATAGTGATTCTTTTGAAAAAAATGAAGATGGTAATTTATCTATTATAATTCGACTTGATGATGATTATGTCTTATCAAATTCTTCCTTTACACTAAGAATAAGTGATGATAAATTTGAGTATCAAGATTTTTTCTTTAAAAGGGAAGATAATGGAATCACTCCCTTAAAATCAACATCTAAACTCATTTATGACGGAAAGGAAACTACTCTTTTAATCAACTTTAATAATAGATAACATTTAAGAAATCATGAAAAAGAATTTTTTCCCAAACACAATATTAAAAGTACTCGCTCTCATCCTATTTTCTTTCATTTTTGCTGGGATAGGTGTTTTCATAATAGACAATATCGTTCAAGAAGTCTCGTTTGCTTCTTTAAATATATTAATGGTATTTGCGATACTTTTCCCTTGCCTTTTGGTTATTTTATACAATAAAAGAAAAAATACCCCTATTACTTTCTTCGAAAAAAAATATATCAAAATAGGTTTTTTATCTGTTCTATTTGCTCCTATTATATTGCTACTCATAGATTATGCTTTATCAATCCAACTAAATTATCCAAGTAAAAAAGAAGTTACATTTTCAGCTTTAAGCGTTTCCGTAATAGCCCCTATTTTTGAAGAGTTATATTTTAGGAGAATTATCTTAAATGGACTGATGCAGCGTTATAAAAAATACCACTATATCATTGCTTTCATTATTTCCAATTGCCTTTTTACATTTGTCCATTCACCCGAGCAATACATTTTTGCATTTTTAGCAGGAACTTATTTAAGTTTTTCTTTTATCTCCACGAGAAATATTTTATTCCCTATTGCCATTCATATCATTTTTAATTCTATGAATTATTTTTTTAGATGAAAACACATAGAATCTTTTTTATTATTTCCACAATCGTAGCGATGATTATTAATGGGTGTTTCTTCTCCTGTATCAACGAGCATTTCTTTGGTTACGATGGGGTAAACGCTAATTTTGATTTTTCTGATGTTGTAGAAAAATTTACCACAATTGTCATTTTCGCCCCCATTATTGAAACTATACTTTCTCAATATTTATTGTATAAATTACTGCGTTTAACTAAAATCAAATCTTTTTATTTCTATTTGATAGCTATGTCTGTTGTTTTTTCACTTTTCCACACATACAATTGGCTTTATATGCTAATGACTTTTGTAAGTGCATTGATTTTAAATAACTTTTATTTAAAGACAACAAATCGATATGGCAATGCCGAAGCTGCTTTGTTCACCATTTTCATTCATGCTGCGTATAATGCCTTTGGATTTTTCTTTGTGGATTGAATCAACAAACCCCAAAACATAAAAAAAGCACACTATCCAGCATGCTCATTTAAAATATTATAAAATTTAATTTCCCTTAATCCAAAAACAAAGTTTCGCTTTCGGCTACGATTACTTTTCCGTTTTCGCATCGGAAAGTTTTGGCTGGGAATTTTTTAATCAAAGAATAATCGTGCGTTGCCATAAGCACTGCCATATCGTTTTCCACCGAAATCTTCTTGATCAAATTCATAATTTCTACCGAAGTTGCAGGGTCTAAATTCCCCGTAGGCTCATCCGCCAAAATCAATTCTGGGTGGTTCAGCAAGGCACGCGCAATCGCAATACGCTGCTGCTCACCTCCCGAAATCTCGTGCGGCATTTTGTGTTTTTTAGTCGCCATGCCCACTAGTTCCAGCACTTCGTTGATTCTATTATCAATATCCGTTCTGTCCGACCAGCCCGTTGCCTTCAGCACAAAAATTAAGTTTTTTTCGATATTTCGATCCGTTAGCAACTGGAAATCTTGAAACACGATTCCCAATTTTCTTCTCAGAAAAGGAATTTTGCGTGTGCTGAGTTTTGCCAAATCAAATCCCGCCACGGTACCCTCGCCTCGCTGCAAAGGCAAATCGCTGTACAAAACCTTGAGCAAACTACTTTTACCACTCCCCGTTTTCCCGATTAGATAGGCAAATTCGCCACGCTCCAATCTGAAGTCTACATTATTAAGCACCAAAAAATCTTTCTGGTACACATCTACATCTCTTAATTCTATAATTGCTCCTTTTTCTGCCATTTGGGATTTGGTTTTAAAACTTAACAAAAGTAATATTTTATTTACGAGCCACAAAATTTGATTTAATTTTTAGGGCTAAAAAAATTCATTTTCACACGATTTTTCGCCAATTTGTATTGGGCTAATTCAGTTCAAAAATTCATTTTTTTATGATTTTTGAAGCTAAAGATTTTTCGTTGTTAAAAAATATGTTTGAAATTAAAAAATTATTCATAGCCAAATTACTTTTAATTTTTTCAAGGTTTTTATAATTTTGCAACCAAATTAAATAATCCAATGGACCAACCCGCATTATTATTCTCAACCCGACAAAGTAGAGTCTTAGCCGAAAAAATTGCTCAGCACTATGGGCAAGAATTAGGTAATGTTAAATTCCTTGAATTTAGCGACGGCGAGTATCAGCCATGTTTTGAGCAATCAATCCGTGGAGCTCGAGTATTCATCATCGGCTCAACCTTTATGCCAGACAGCAACTTAATGGAAATCCTCCTTATGTGCGATGCTGCCAAACGCGCATCTGCTAAAAGCATCACCGTGGTGATTCCGTATTTTGGCTATGCTAGACAAGACCGCAAAGATAAACCAAGAGTTCCGATAGGGGCTAAATTAGTGGCAAATCTTTTGAGCGCAGCAGGCGCCACTCGTGTAATGACGATGGACTTGCACGCAGACCAAATCCAAGGATTCTTTGAAATTCCTGTGGATCATATCTACGCCTCTACCATATTAGTAGATTACGTGAGAAATCTAAATTTAGAAAATCTCACTATCGCTTCTCCAGACATGGGTGGAGCCAAAAGAGCTAATGCCTATGCTAGCTACTTAAAGAGCGATATCGTAATTTGCTACAAAGAGAGAAAGAAGGCCAATGTGGTAGAAAATATGATGCTAATTGGTGATGTGAAGGATAAAGATGTAATCATCGTAGACGACATGATCGACACCGCTGGCACCATTACCAAAGCGGCTGCCCTTATGATTGAAAAAGGAGCGAGAAGCGTTCGTGCCATGGCTACTCACGCAGTATTGAGCGGCAAAGCTTATGAGCGTATTCAGGACTCTGTTTTAGAAGAAGTTGTAGTTACAGACACAATTCCTTTAAAAAGACACGATGTTTCTAAAATAAAAGTTGTATCTTGCGCCTCGTTATTTGCAGATGTAATGCATTTAGTTCACAACAGACAGTCTATCAGCAGAAAGTTTGTAATATAACACAAGAAAAAATCACGAAATTTTAATTTTTAACACTAAATATTTAATTAAATGAAATCATTGACGATTCAAGGGAAAAAAAGAGAAAGCGTAGGCAAAGCTAGTACGCGTGCACTTCGTAATGCTGAACAAGTTCCTTGTGTTGTTTACGGTGAAGCAGAACCAATCCACTTTTCTGCTGATGTAAAAAGTTTCAAAGACTTAGTTTACACTCCGGAGGCACACATTGTTGTACTTGAGCTAGACGGAGGAGAAACTATCAACTGTGTATTGCAAGATATCCAGTTCCACCCAGTGACTGATGCTATCTTACACGCAGACTTCTACCAAATTACTGATGACAAACCTGTAACTATGAGCATCCCAGTTCGCCTAGAAGGTAGAGCAAGAGGTGTTATGGCTGGTGGGGTTCTTCGTTTCAACTTGAGAAGACTTAAAGTTAGAGCATTGCCTGCTAACTTGCCAGACGAAGTAGTGGTAGACATCACTAAAATGAGAATTGGTCACAAAAAGTATGTAAAAGACATCCGCGTAGACGAGTACACTTTGATGCACCCAGATAGCGATGTTGTATGTTTGATTAAAACTTCTCGTACTGCCGTTGCAGGCTCTGATGCTGATGACGACGATGAAGATGAGGAAGAAGAAAACTCTCCTGAAACTTCTGCAGAAGAATCAAACGAAGCTGCTGCTGAATAAGCTTGTCGCTCATGAAAATCTAAAAGTGCTTTCTTACCGAAAGCACTTTTTTTATAGATTTTTTTATTTTTATTTTTCAGTTTAAAAAAAATCACTATATTTGCACTCGCAAAAGCAAACACGGTGACCATAGCTCAGTTGGTTAGAGCGCCGGATTGTGGTTCCGGAGGTCGTGGGTTCGAGACCCATTGGTCACCCTCAATTAAAGCCATTGATTATCTCAGATTCTCAATGGCTATTTTTTTTATTTCTAATAATTAATTGAGGTGCAAAACTTTATACTTCTTGACAGAAACTTAGAAACTATCTTTTTTCACTAAAAAATTTCTTTATAAAACTTAAAGTTATTTATTTTTGCGTTAAAATTAAATTGATGAAGTGGAAAAGTTTTCTGAAAGAATTAAGTAATCTAATATTCTTTTGGTTTGTAGGCATTGTATTTTTCAGTCTGTTTAGAATTATTTTTGCCTGCCTATATTATCAACGAATCCAGATTTTTGAATGGAAAGATTTTACTCGGGCTCTATTCATGGGATTTAGGTTCGATTGTACTGTGATGGGATACTTCACCATACTGCCACTATTTTTACTGTTTGCATTTTCTGGTTTCACGAGCCGTTTAAAATTTGTAATCGGAGTAAGAAAAATCATGCAGATTTTATTTTCTATCCTAGGAGTACTCATCTGTGTGGTTACTTTAAATTATTTTAAAGAATACAATCAGCAATTTAATCACTTCATTTTTTTAGCGATTTACGATGATCAAAAAGCAGCTTTCAATAGTATTTTAAAAGACTTTCATCCTTTTTTAAATTCATTTGCAGCCATTGTAGCCATCGTTTTGATGCTTTATATTTTCAAGAAATTTGAAAAGTCAGAAATCATCTTCCATAAATTATCTAAAATAAACTCCCTCGCTGGCAAAACGATACTTGTGCTACTTAGCATCACCCTATTTGTTGGAGGAATTCGAGGTTCTTTTACTGGTTTTCCCGTGAGGAAATTCACTTCTGCGGTTTCTAAGGATTCTTTCATCAACAAAATTATTATAAATCCTTTTAGGTCTTTGATGTATGCGTATGATGAGTTTAATGAAATAAATGGAAACTCTAAAAATCCTTTTCTTTCAGAACAGGAGTTCAATCAGATTTTTAAGGCTAAAAAAGTAACGGATTTGCTAGAAAAGAAAACCCAAGGGGCTATGATCCAGAAGCCAAAACAAATCTTTCTAATCATTATGGAAAGTTATGATTCATGGCCGCTGATGGAAAAATATCGTCCGCTCAAGTTGTCTGAAAATCTAAGTGCCATTGCCGATAAATCTTTGCGTTTCACGCATTTTTTACCAGCATCTTATGCCACCTTTAACTCGTTTGGGAGCATTGTTACCAATATTCCTTACACGGGCATCAACATTAGCCATATTCGCGAAACGGTAGCTCCTTTTGAGACTTCTATTTTTGAACAGTTTAAAAAATTAGGCTACAAGACTAATTTGTTTTATGGCGGTTTTTTAAGCTGGGAAAACATCGGAGATTTCTCTCTCTACCAAGGTGCAGATCATGTGTATTCTGCCATGGATTATGCCGACAAGACCGACTTGAATGTCTGGGGCGTGGAAGACGAAGATTTGTTTAAATTAGTAAATCAAAGTATTAATCCTGATGAATATACCTTTAATCTAATCCTCACGACCAGCTACCACACACCTTATACTGTAAATGTGGACAAAAAGGGCTTTCCGTATAAAAAGAAAGAAGATTTCCCTAAGGATTTGCAAAAGTATTATGACAATGGGCTTACGCTGAAAGAAATGGGACACTTGTGGTATGGGGATAAATGTATAGGCGATTTTGTAGCAAGTGCCGAGCAAAAATTCCCTGAGGCCATCTTTGGTTTTACGGGGGATCATTTTGGTAGAAGATTTATCACTCACCAGCCCAATCTGTATGAAAGAAGCTCAGTCAATTTCATTTTATATGGCAAGCAAATTCCTGCCGAGCTAAACACTACGCCAGGCACACATATCGATATTGCTCCTACGCTCATAGAAATGATTGCACCTCCGAACTTTACTTATTATAGTTTTGGGGAATCCCTGCTTTCCCCAGGTAAAGACAAGGCCATTTCTTTTGAAAAAATCATAAAAAAGAATGATTTGTACTACCTGCCTAGAGAAGAAAAGAAGGATAAAATCAACCTAAAAAACTGGAAAGAAGAAAAGGTGAACGAGGACAAAACACTGACTGACATGTACAACAAACAAATGGGGCTTGCTTGGTACTACACCGTAAAGGGCAATGATTTAAACAAAAAATAATCCATGCTCAATAATTTTACAATAAATTTGTACCTTGCGAGTTCGAAAAAATTACACTTAAAAATTTATGGAAGAATCTAAAGAAGTTGCGAATCAGTTTTGGGAACAGATCAAAGCCTTTTTCAACATAGAATTGGTGAAAATTGGTCAAAAACCATTTACATTGCTCACGGCACTCTATATGGTAGTGGCATTTGTAATTTTACTTTTGATCGCCAAAAAACTTTCAAAATTTCTAGAAAACAAAGTTTTATCCTCTCGTATTGCAGACCGTGGCGTAAGAAGTTCGATTTCTTCAATTTTTAGATATATATTCCTTTTTTTAGGAATTATATTTATCTTCCAATCAGCGGGGTTTGACTTTGGTTCGTTCAGTTATTTGGCAGGAGCACTGGGTGTGGGGATTGGATTTGGTTTGCAGAACATTGCACAAAACTTTATCTCTGGTTTAGTTATCTTGTTTGAACGCCCTATTAAAGTGGGCGACCGTATCGAGGTGGGCAACATCGTGGGCGATGTAACTTCTATCTCTATGCGCTCAACCAAAATCGTAACCAACGACAACATCAATGTCATTGTACCCAACTCTGAATTTATTAATAATAAAGTAATCAACTGGTCTTATAACGAGAGAAAAGTGCGTTTTCGCTTCCCGATTGGCGTTTCTTACAACGAAAACCCAAGCAAAGTGCGTGAAATCACACTCGAAGTTGCTCAAAAACACAAAGGTGTTTTAAACTTTCCAGAACCTCAACTATTGTTTGACGATTACGGCGATAGCTCGCTAAACTTTGAGCTTGTGGTGTGGACTTCTACCTATATCCAAAGACCTAAATTACTGAAAAGTGAATTATATTATGCCATTTTTGAAGCCTTTAGCAAAGAGGGAATCGAAATTCCGTTCCCGCAACGCGATTTAAACTTACGAAATGGCTTTGAACATATCAATGATTTTTTAATTAAAAAAACTCCTTCCGATGAAGAAATTTAAATTATTCACACTGCTTTTTTTACTCGTATTTGAAAGCAGTTCGCTTTTAGCCCAAAAGCAAAAATTAAGCATAGAAGATGCTGTAATGGGCTACTACAAAGGACTTTACCCTGAAACGCTCTACAACCTAGACTGGGCTGGTGAAAATTTCTTTTACCAAGACCAGCGTGGACTCGTTTTTAAAAATACGCAAGGAAAAGAAACAAGAACCATTGGTTTTCAAGAAATTAAATCCAAATTTCCTGATTTAAGATATTTACCAAGATTAAGCTATAAAAACAATCAACTTTTCTTTAAAGCTGGAAATACTTACTACGCTTGGGACATCAAAAATGATAAAAATATAAGCATTAAACTTCCTGAGAATGCCGAAAATGCCGAAATCGATAAAAATACCAATCGCGTGGCTTTCACGATGGAAAACAACTTATATGTTGCGCAACCAAACGGGGGCAAAATCTTGCAGGTAACCAATAGCAAGGATAAAAACATCGTTTCTGGACAAGCGATTCACCGTAGTGAGTACGGCATCAAAAAAGGGATTTTCTTCTCTCCGAATGGAAATCTTTTGGCTTTTTATCAAAAAAATGAAACCAAGGTAACCAACTATCCGCTAGTGGATTTAAACACAATTCCTGCTACACCAATGCCTATTAAATACCCAATGGCTGGCGACCCTAGCGAAATCGCTAAAGTAGGGATTTATGATTTTAGAACCAACAAAACCACTTATTTAGACATCAATACCGATGATTTTCATTATTTAACCAATTTGGCTTGGAGCCCAGATGAAAAGTACATCGTTTTGGCTGAAATCAATCGTGCAACTACTCATTACGACCTCAACCGCTATGATGTGGCTACGGGCAAAAAAGTGAATACGATTTTCTCTTATTCCAACAACATTTGGGTAGAGCCAGAAAATGCAGCGGTTTTCGTGCCAAATTCTACTAAAAACTTGCTTTGGATTAGCCAAAAAGATGGATTTAGAAATATTTATCTTTTAAGCACAGATGGCAAAACCAATAAGCAATTGACCAAACACAAATGGGTGGTAAAAGATATTTTAGGCTTTAGCAACGACGGGAAATCTGTCATTTACACAGGTACGGGAGAAGATCCACGCAACACGCAAACTTTTAAAACAGATTTAAAATCTGGAAAAACTACTAACCTCACTCCTACCGCAGGCACACACAGCTCTACTTTGAGCGAAGATGGAAATTACTTAATCGACGAATTTTCTTCGCTCGAGATTCCGAGCATTACACAAATCATAGACACCCGAAATGGCAAAAAAACAATCATCAAAACCAGCGAGAATCCTCTGAAAAACTACGCAGTAGGAAACATCGAATTTTTGGATTTAAAGGCAAATGACGGCACCAAATTATATGCCCGTATGATTAAGCCAGAGAACTTCGACCCAAATAAAAAATACCCAGTTTTGATTTATGTTTATGGTGGTCCGCATGCACAATTGGTAACCAATTCATTTTTAGGTGGTGCGAGCATGTGGGAGCCTGCCTTTGCTAGCTTGAACGATTATATCGTTTTCACGCTAGACAATCGCGGTTCTGCCAATCGTGGATTTGCATTTGAAAGCGTAATTCACAGACATTTAGGCAACAAAGAAATCGAAGACCAAATGACTGGCGTAGAGTATTTGAAATCACTCCCTTTTGTAGACGCCAAACGCATCGCTGTGCACGGCTGGAGCTTTGGAGGCTTTATGGCTTCTAGCTTAATGCTTCGCAAGCCAGGCGTGTTCACGACTTCGGTAGCGGGTGGACCTGTCATCAACTGGAGAATGTATGAGGTAATGTATGGCGAACGCTACATGGACACGCCACAAGAAAACCCAGAGGGCTACAAGCAAAGCACGGTTTCTAATTATATCCAAAATCTGCAAGGTAAATTAATGCTCATCACGGGAAGTATCGACAATGTGGTAGTTCCTCAGCACAGTATGAGCCTGCTAGAAGCTGCTGTGAAAAACAATGTTCAGGTAGATTTCTTTACCTACCCAATGCACGAACACAATATCGGAGGCAAAGACCGAGTAAACTTGATTGAAAAAATCGCCGACTACATCGTGAGAAACAATCAATAATTTGATTTTTTTTTAATTGAACTTAGAAAGCCTTTCCCACAGGGGAAAGGCTTTTTTTGTGTTTTGTTTTTTTATTTCCTGGCCTTTATTCACTTGCTTTTATTGGTATCTTTTCATGCATTATTGCCTATCTTTTCGAATTTTTCTCCCATACTTTTCTGCATTTCTTAAGCTAGTTTTAAACAAAACCCTTATGGGTTTCACAACTAACCCTTAAGGGTTTCCATATTAACCCTTATAGGTTATTAGACTAACCCTTAAGGCTTAGCTATAAAATCATCTATGGTTTTCTTTAAAAATAAGTGAAGTTTTATAAAAAACTTGCGCAAGTTTTTTATAAAACATAAGCAACAATTTGGCAAAACCTGCCGTTGAGTTTATGCATGGATAACTTAGTTAAAAAAATAGAGAGACTGCCTAAAAATGAGGCAACCTCTCTATTTTTTTGATTAAATGCTGAGTGGATTAAAAAGTATAATTGAACCCTAGCGTAAAGCTTCGTCCTGGGCTGTAAATAGGTGTCTTTCCTCCTCTCACGGCACGGCTTAAATGCTCGAAATAAGCCCTGTCCAATAAATTATTTACGCCCACATTGGCAGCCATTTTAGCATTCAATTGCCAAGTGGTATGGAAATCTAAAACCGTGAACTCAGGTGCAGGAATTTCGCCAAATTCCTTTGAAATTCTGTCTTGTTTTGCGACATAACGCAGGCTAAACATCGGTTGCAATCGGTGGCGGAAGAAATCTCCCCTCAAGGCATAACGCAAATCTAGGGGTGCCATCTCCGGCAATGCTTCTGCTCACTCAAGGTCTTGCCCATAACTGTATGCCAAGCTGATCTGCTGCTGAATATAGGACACAAGTTGCTGTTTCTAGCTTAGCTCCACACCTGTTTTGTATGCCTTTTCTATGTTTGTATAGACTCTCACACCTGGGCTCATCGGCGTTTTAGGCTTTAAAGTAGGTGCAATCCTAGATGAGATAAAGTCTTGCAGATACGAGAAATAAACATCTACATCTATCAGCGTTTTTGTTTTTTTCCATTGGAAAGTAAAATCTGCCTGATTGTTTTTTTCAGCTTTTAACAATGGATTCCCCACAAGCTCATACGGGTCTTGCCCCACGCTAAAGGAATTGATAAATCGCTCGGTGAGCGAGGCACTGCGTTGTACTCTGCCTACCCAAAATCCTACTTGCACAGCCTCCCAGTTTTTGATAATTCCTGCACTAAGGCTAGGATTGAGCTGACTGCTTTTGCTTTTTGGATACAATGCCAAAAAGCCTTTGCTAGCGTCTTTTGCCTCTGCTTGATTCCATTCGAGGCGAGCCGAAAGCACATATTCCAAGGCTTGTGTCTTTAATTGATATTCAGAGAAAATGCCTGCTTTAGTTATTTGGCTATTTTGCCATGAATTATCTTCTATTTGCTTGCCTGCCATTTTTCCTTTAAGCATGGTTCTCACACGAGTTCCTTCTGCTTGTTCGGCTTTAAAGTCTGCTCCCACAAACCATTTTCCGTTCTGTGGTCTAAACTCTAGCTCGGTTCTCCCGCCCCAATTCTGCGTTTTGGTGGCAGAGGAAACATCCATCATACGCGGAGTAGGCTTCATTTGATTATCCATTAAATGATCTACCAATGTGGCATAAGCCGTGGTTTCCCATTTTTTAAGCCATGAATGATTAAAGTTTGCGCTGTGTCTAGCATTTAGCAACCAAGTGTCATCTTTGCGCAAATCCATGCCGAGCGCAGGAAAATCCGAATCTCTGCCTCGGTTGTAAGTGGCTCCCAAAGTGAGCTGCTGCGTTTGATTAAGTTTAAAGCCAGATTTTAGCCTAAAGCTTCCTCGATGAAATCCTGCTAAAACTTCCTCGCCGTTTCCTGCTTTGTAATTGCCCCCCTCGGCATAAAATCCCGAAAGGTTTATATCATAAGCATTTCCGCTCAGCCCTACATTGACTTGACTTTGGTGAATGTTGGCGTTTGATTCGTATGAAGTGGCAAGTCCGCCGTAAGTTTTGTTTTGAGTGGAAAAATGATTGGGAGACGAAATATAATTAATCGTAGCTCCCAGCCCTACGCCATATCGCAACGCATAAGGACCTTTCAGCACCTCGATACGCTCTACATGGCTTGGGTGCATTTGGCTGGTAGGCGGATCCATTCGGTTGGGGCAAGCGGCAGTGGCACACTGCGCTCCATTGAGCACTATATTTAGCTGATCGTATTTAAATCCTCTAAAAACGGGATCTGCTCCATAACTTGCACTTTTTTTAATACTCTGAAATGCGGGGATTTGCTTTAAAATAGCTCCTCCGTCATAAGAAAGCTGCGCTTTGCTAGGCAACAACACATCGTTGAGCATTTGTGATGTACCATCTATTGCAATGACACTGATGGGGTATAATTCTACATTTTCTGTAATCGTTTGGGCGTATAAGCCACCTGCTAGCAAACTTGTGCTTGCTAGGATTTGTTTTAAATTCATTTTAAATTCATTTTAAATTCTGTTTAAATATTATTTTAATTAAAGAAAAGTCGCTCCACTTGCAGAGCAACAGGCTATGTGCTATTTAAACGAATTGAGGTGGCTTGAATATGCTAAAAAGATACTTGGAACATAGCGATTCCTCTATCCAAGCATAGAATTTTTTGGCGTTGCGTTTTTTTATGGAATGATTAGTTTTTTCGGTATAAAACAAGACATATACCCATTCTAAATCTTTGACTTTGATGGGCTGAGTAGAGGATTTCTGTTCGGGTTCTTCTACCTTTTTAAGTTGCTTGCCTAGATGGCATTTCCCATGACAATCTGAGCCAGGCACTTCTTTATTCTCGCAAAGGTTTTGTGCTATATACTGTTCGTTCAGTTTAAAGTCTACCCACACGCCCAGCTTTAATGCTGGGGGCAAAAGCAAGAGCATAATCAATACTATGGATAAACTTTTAATCACAAATATTTATTTGACTTGCGAAAATAGCTTTTTTAAATGTGATTTTAAAATTTTTAGCAATTGCAACATCTGCCTTGCCCTAAATTTAAAAATAATACAAAATGTATAATTACTAGAATTACAAATAATATAAATGCCTTAACTCTCTCTGTTGTGGTTTCTATATTTTTGGTTTTAATAAGTTTAGTAATCAAAATAATAAGCACGGGCACCAAACCAATCCATGATGCCGAATTGATTAAAGCCTGCCCTAAGCTATCGTGCATTCCTCCGCCAAAGAGTTTAATTAAAATATCATTTAACCCTAAAAAAATGTATGTCCAAACGGCGATGTAAATGACCCTTAAATTTTTAGTCCCGAAACACACAAGCAGTGCCGTGCTTGAAACAACCAAAGGGGTTATCGTAATTTCGTCTGGTGCAAAATAATACCCAAAAATCGCATTTGCTACTATAATCAAAAAAGCTAAGCCCAAGGCTAATATATTTCTACTCACTTGCATGGCTTTAAAAAATTATATTTTTTCTATTTTTTCCATCAATAAATCGCTGTAAGATTTATCTACCAAATCTTGTGATGTAAGCCCAAGAAACTCAAAGTATTTGTTGCACTGCTCCTCTAATTGCTCAAGTGTAAATTCCTCCTCGGTATCTATGGCTTCAACTTCTAGAAAGGTGCCCAATCCCTCTACTTTATCAAAATGAAATTTGACATTGTCTATGAAATAAATTTGTCTTTTTTTATTTACGATAACTTTCACTCCCAATTGCAATGTCAAGATTTCTTTCAACGCCTCGCTTGGCTTATGTTTATACAGAATTATTTTAGATTCCTTTGCCTTGCTAGTATCTGCGCGTTGATAATTAATCAAAGCATTTTCGATGTTGCCCTCTCTAAGCTTCAGTCGCCCCTCTTTGGCACAGAAATAAGTATCTATTTGATGATCTTCTCCTACATATCTGGGGTTTAAACTTAATAATTTTTCTTGATAGGATTCTATATTAGAAACACGAGCTTTAAATTCAAAATTCTTTATCTTCATGATTTATTTTTTATTTAATTCACAGTCAAAAAAACTTTTATTTCTACCGATTTAATATATCGTAAATATAAAAATTAAACGCTAATATCTTTACATAAAAAAGAGATTGCCTTTTGAACAATCTCTCTTATAATAATTTTAATCTTTTAAAAGCTCTTTAAATTTAGCCTGAAATTTTTTCATCTTGGGGGCAATCACCGCACTACAATACGGCTGTGTTTGGTTCAATTCAAAATAATCGGTGTGGTAATCCTCGGCAGGGTAAAAGGCTTTCAAAGGCTCGATGATAGTTACATATGGCTTGTCATAATCCCCGCGTGCGATTGAATTTTTCATCGATTCCTCGGCTTCTGTTTTTTGCTTTTCGTTTTCATAGAAAATCCCTGAACGGTACTGCGTCCCGATGTCTTCGCCTTGTCGGTTAAGCTGAGTAGGATCGTGCAAAACCCAAAAGACTTCTAACAATGTTTTGAAATCAATCTGGCTCGGATCATAAGTAATTCGCACTACCTCGGCATGTCCCGTTTCGCCCGTACACACTTCCTTGTAGCTTGGATTTTCGGTGTGCCCGTTGGCAAATCCAGATTGTACATTTTCTACGCCTTTCAATCGGTCGTAAGCGGCTTCCAAGCACCAGAAGCACCCGCCTGCTAAAGTTGCTGTTTCTAAATTTGTACTCATAGTTTTAGGTTTATTATTCGTTTGGCAGCTAATTGCTACGCTCAGTAACAAAAATACTGCGATTATTTTATGTTTCATATATTTTTATTTCAGGAATTAAAATTTTTTAGCCCACATTTGCCCAACCGATTTTCTTTTTGTGATAAAGGTTGAAAAAATGTAGAATATTGGCATTTTTGGTCATTGATAAGTTAAAGTCTTCTTCTAGTGTATCTTCCACGGCCTTTCTGGCTGCTTGAAATATGGTTTTATCCATTTTTAAATCTGCAATCTTTAGATTTAAAATACCACTTTGTTGGGTTCCCATCACATTTCCAGGGCCTCGCAATTCTAAATCTACTTCGGCAATTCTAAACCCATCGGTAGATTGACACATGGTTTGGATTCGTTTGTAGGCCGTTTCGTTTAGCTTATCTTTGGTCATCAAAATACAATAACTCTGCTCGCCACCACGCCCTACTCTACCGCGCAACTGGTGCAATTGAGACAGCCCAAATTTCTCGGCACTTTCGATAATCATCACGCTGGCATTCGGCACATTCACACCCACCTCTATCACCGTCGTTGCCACCATGATATCGGTTTCGCCTTTGGCAAAGCGTTGCATTTCATAATCTTTATCGGCTGGTTTCATTTGCCCATGTACGATGCTAATCGCAAAATCAGGATAAGGAAACTCCGTAGCGATGTAATCATAGCCATCCATGAGTGCTTTGTAGTCCAATTGTTGCGACTCCTCGATCAGCGGATACACAATATAAATCTGCCTACCTTTCTCGATTTCTCGACGCATGAATCCGAGCAATTTTAAGCGATCTTTTTCGAGCATATGGTGCGTCTGAATCGGTTTTCTACCCGCGGGCAATTCATCAATAATCGATATATCCAGATCTCCATACAGCGTCATTGCCAGCGTTCGCGGAATCGGTGTTGCCGTCATAATCAGCATGTGTGGTGGCAAAATTCCTTTATTAAAGATTTTGGCTCGTTGTGCCACGCCAAAGCGGTGCTGCTCGTCGATTATGGCAAAACCTAAATTTTTAAATTTTACTTTGTCCTCAATCAAAGCATGTGTGCCTACCAAAAAATGCAAACTTCCGTCTTCTAACTTTTGATGAATTTCTCGGCGTTCTGCCGTTTTGGTGCTTCCTGTGAGCAGTGCAATCTCAAGTCCCATCTTGTCGGCTTCTTGCTTTAAGCCATAATAATGTTGCTGCGCCAAAATCTCTGTCGGCGCCATCAATAGCGATTGAAATCCATTGTCGGCAGCGATGAGCATCGACATAAACGCCACGATGGTCTTCCCACTCCCCACATCGCCTTGCAACAAGCGATTCATTTGGCTAGATTTTGCCATATCCGAACGGATTTCTCGTATCACACGCTTTTGGGCATTGGTCAATTCAAAGCCTAAATGATGATGATAAAAATCGTTGAAATAATCGCCCACAGAAGAAAATGCTTGCGATTTGAATTTCTTTTTGCCTATGGCTTTTTGCATTTGCAATGAAAGGTGCAGAAAATAAAATTCCTCAAATTTTAATCTTTTTTGGGCTTGATTCAGCTCTTCTGCATTTTTAGGAAAATGAATTTGGTAAAAGGCTTTGTTTCTATCGATTAAATCATATTTTCGTTTAATTTCGCTAGATAAATTTTCCCGAATGTAGGGATTTACCATTTCCAAAACCTGCTCTATCATGCCTCGCCAAATGCGGGGCGTAATGCCTTTTTTCTGTATTTTTTCGGTAGTAGAATACACAGGCTCTAGCCCTTTGCCTTCGGCTTGGTGCGCCGATTCGGTTTCCATTTCTGGGTGCGTGAAACTGATTCGGTTTTGAAAAAGGCTCGGCTTCCCAAAAATTACGATAGGCTTTGCGATTAAATCCGAAATTTTTTTCTTAAGCCATGGCGAATATTTAAACCAAACTAAATCGGCTTGCCCCGTTTCGTCCTGAAAAGTAGCGTGAATGCGTTTTTTTCGCCCCTCGCCCACTTCTTGCATATTGATGATTGTGCCTTTAATCTGAATTTCAGACGAAAAATTGGTAATTTCTTTTAAAGTGTAAAATTTAGTTTTGTCGATATAACGAAACGGAAAGTGATACAATAAATCCCGACAATTAAAGAGCTTGAGCTCAGATTTTAGCACCTCAGCTCGTTGCGGGCCCAGCCCGTTTAAATAGTCTATGGGAGTTAAGATTGGATTGCTCACCTTACAAATATAAGCAATTTTTCTAAGCCGAAAGCTTTAAAAATTCGCGGCAGGATTGCTCTAATTCGGGATAAAATTCTAAAAAATCTTTATTGAAAAGTGCTTCGTCTACATAGAGCGACTTTACCGCCATGTGCATGTTGTTGAAAAATCGTGTGCGGCTTCCTAGTTTATTGAGCGTAAGCTCCACGCCCTCCATGGTAGAATATTGATAAAACCAATCTCTTTTTGCCAAAAGCTCGGTGTAGTGTCGATAGGGCTCTGGGTATAGTTCCTTGTATGCCAAAAGCACTTTGTAGCATTCTTTTCTAAAAGTATTAAAATCCTTTTTGCAGAATTTCCCCCAGTTTTTAATCAAAAAATAATCGTAAAAAATATCGACTATGATGGGCGCATATTTGCCATAATCCTCGTACAATCTAGCACAACTCCTCTTGACCACGGGGTGCGAATCGGTAAAAGAATCGATGTGCCTATGCAATAAAATTCCCTTTTGAATCTCATGGGGAAAGTTACTGAGCCTTCTCCCCTTGATGACATCTCCCAAGTGATTTCCCACTTGAATTTCGGGCTGATTAAAGGATAATAATTGGTGCGCTACTAAATTCATATCTTGAGAAAATAGAGCTACAAATTCTTTACCAATCTAATGCATGCAAACATCTTTTTTAGTCACCGAAATGCTAATGACTTGATTCACTTTTGCTTTTTTGCTAAGTTTTATTCCTGTAAGCGATTTGCCCCAGCCTGCGCCCGTGTCGAGATACCAAGCTTTTTTATCTTTTACAAACTTAGGCTCCTCGACCACAACATGCCCAAGGAATTGCGTTTTTTTGAGTTTTTTGAGCTCGCCTTTGTGAAACAAAAAATCGATTTCGCCATTTTCTTCGTCGGCACGTGCAGGAAATCCTGCATGGCTCGCAAAGATTTTGGCATCTTCGTAAAAATGTGGCAACTCCTCCAGCCACTGCAACACAGAGAGATAATTCAAATTATAGGTTTCAAATTTTTGTTTGTCTGAAAGCGTGATGCTTTCCTCGTAGCGTTGCTGAAAGATTTCATCGTTATTGCCTTTGAGCACAATTACCTTTTCGGGATATTTTTTCTGTAATTGAATCACTTTTTCGAGCACGGCATAAGAATGCTTGCCCTTGTGCACCAAATCGCCAAGCAAAATCAATTTTTCTTTTGCTGGATTCCAGTGCGCAAGCATTTCCTCTAGTGCATAGTAGCACCCGTGTATGTCGCCAATGATAAAGTAACTCATCTCAAATGCAAAAATGGCACTTTTAGTGTTACCTCATCGTTAAATTATTAGTTGCTTTTTTTAAGTAATTGTAATTTAATCCAATGCAGAAATGATTTTGAGAAAATCCTTTAAAATCGGATATTTTTCAATCATTTCGGGCAAAAGCTCTGGTGCCACTTGCTGGGCTTTTTTCAAATATTGAATGCCCTTTGCCATATCGTCTAAATTAAAATAACAATGGCTTAATTGATACAATAATTCTGGCTGATTGAATCTTTTAGACGTGGCATGAATGGTATCTATCGCTGCCTTGCAGTCGCCCAAAAGCACCTGCAATTCTGCATAAGCATGCCAATTGATGAATTTGTGCCCTTCGAGCTTCAAAATCGTTTGGTAACATACTTCTGCGGCTTCCAAATCGCCCATTTGCACAAAATAATAGGCTTTTCGTTTATGGTAAGTCACATTGGTTTCGTCTAGCTCAATCGCACGATTGATGTATTGCAACGCTTCTTGATATTGCCCCAGCTCCTCATACACCAGTGCCGCCTCATACCAAGCTTTGTCTAGCTGAGGGTCTTCGTGAATTGCCGTATGAAACGCCTCGAGTGCATTTTCTTTTTGGTCTAAACTTAAATAAGCCTGACCTATTTTCATAAAAGTTGTCGCTGTGGTATATTCCAACTCCGCGGCTTCTTTGTACACCTCAATGGCTTCTTCGTATTTATCAAAAAGCTCTAAGGTATAAGCCTTTAGCATTAGAGAATTAATACTTTTAGGATTAATGGCGATGGCAAAATCAAAGGCATTGAGTGCCTCGGGATAATTTTCAATTAAAAGGTATTTTCGTCCCAACTCTAGCCAAGCGTATTCTGAATACGGATCTTTGTCTAAATATTGATGTATAAAATCTAAACTTTCATGGATTTTCCCCATTTCATCAAAGCAATCGATGCAGGAAATAAAGGCTTCCTCATCTTGAGGATCTATGGCTAGAATGTTTTTAAAATAATGAAAAGCTCGCACAAGATTATCGATATTTAGGTATTCGTTGCCCAAATTGTGTAAAAGAAAAATTTTGGTTTCCTCGTCTTCGGCAAGGCTCAAAGCTTGCTGATACAGATCAATGGCTTTGAAGTATTCCTCTTTGGCTGAATAAAATTTAGCACAAGCAATCATATAATCGATGTCGCCACTTGCCATGGATTCTAGTTCCAGCATTTGGCGTTCGGCTTTTCTAATTTGATTGTTTTCTATGCTAAAATCAAATTCTTTGACCAAGATATTTAAATTATCTGGATGGATTTCTTTGGCGAACTCTATTGCCTTTTGGGCATACTCCATGTCTCTGATTGAAAGATAATGCTCTATAATTTCCGACAATTCATCTGAATCAAAATATAGACTCTCCTTATTCTCAATCATTTGCTCAAATTTTTGGACGAGCTCGTTGCAGAAAAAATCTTCTTCCATAGGCGGGTAAAGGTAACGTAAATTTTTATTCTTACCTAAAATTATAGTTTTTTGTTTTTAACAGGCAATAAACAGAAAGCCCTTTCTCAATCAATGAAAAAGGGCTTTTTGATAGATTTTCTATGTTTTACAATTCAGAAAATTTTATTTTTTAAGAATTGATTTTGGAACTCCTGCTTTGTTTACCAGAATGGCAGTAGTTTTATATTTCACATAGTTTTTGCTTACATAAAGGTAGCCTTGATAATCGTTGCTCATACCCCAAGAGTTTTTCACGATGTAGTATTCTTTTCCATTTTGGTCTTTTGCCAAACCTACAATGTGCATTCCGTGATCGTCTGTAGTTTCGTAATTATCAAAAGCTTCTTGTCTCATCTCTGGCGTAATTTCACGCTCTTTAGTCGGCGGAGTGCTGAACATATTTTGGCGTTCTTTATCGCTCATGTCTTCATATCTTTTTTCTGGCACATAAGCCACACCGTTTACCCAGCTAAAGTATTTTTCTGAAACATCGGTTGCCCATCCCACTGTGTATCCTTTTTCGATAGCGTAATCAATCACTTTTGTAATATCATCCATCGGGATATTGTATGCATAGTCAAAGCTCCAGTTATCTGGCACAGGGAAGAATACATACTCAAACTTTGGTTCATCGTTCAATGATACCATTTCGATATAATCGTTTGGATCTAGCCCCACCACTTCTTTAGCAAAAGTTTTTGGGGTATAAGTTTTTCCTTTATAAGTGAATTTTTCTGGCACTTTGCCTAAATATGCATCTAGAATAGCAGTAAAGCCTTTAAGCCAGTTTTTGCTTAGTTTTTTGTTTTTAATAATAGCATCTAAATACGCTTTTAAAGCTGATTGCATTTCGCCAAAATCATTTAGCTTTTGCCCTTCATTCAATCCATCATACACTTCTTGCGGCAAAGCTCCGTATTTTCTGTAAGAGTTCATCACATCGTGCAACTCTCCACCATCGCCCCAGCTCACATTTCCGTGCATGCGCACATAATTTTTAGCTTTGTCGATATATGTATTTCTCGCAGTATAAATTTCGGCTAAATCAACTGCTGGCTTTCCTTTTTTCAACATCTCAGATTCTAGAAATGAGTTTCCTGAGTAGCTCCAGCAAGTTCCGCTTCGTCCTTGGTTTTTAACCGATGTTGCATCGTTTACCTTTACGGGCGTAAAAACAAAACCATTGATCGAACTTTTGTTGTTTTTAAGTGAATTAATTAAATCTTCTTGCGCAAAAGTACTCACGCTCACGCCTACCAAAAGGCTTAAAAATATTTTCTTCATATTCTACTTTATCAATTTCTACAAAAATATTGATTTCTGCCCAACTTAAAAAATTAAATATCAATTATTTTTTGGTCTTAAGATTGTCACCATCCGTAGGATTTAAGCGTGCAAACACCCATGTAGATGCCACTGTAATCGCCCCAATGCTTATAAAGGTAAATCTAAACGCATCGTGCATTCCGAATTGTGTGAAATACGGATTGTGCTGAAAAAATCTTAAAATAGCTAATCCTATCGCTATCCCAAAACCAATAGCAATCTGCTGATTTACTGAAAGCAAGCTATTCCCACTGCTGGTTTGGTAATTCCTTAAATTGGCAATAGCAATGGAGTTCATCGCCGTGAATTGTATCGAATTGAAAAATCCTAAAACGATTAAAATCGGGATAAATACATAAATGCTCGCCCCTCTCGACGGAATGGCAATCGAGGCAATTAATAAGCCTATGATTATGGTATTTCCTATTAAAATTCTGCGATAGCCAAATCGGTTTAAAATCGGGACGACTAAAGGCTTGGCAAGCATAGAAGAAAATGCCATGGGCGCAACGATCCACCCAGAAACGGCAGCAGATTGTTGATAGTCTATCTGCATTAAAAGTGGTACCAACAGCGGCAAAGAACTGATGCCTAATCGACAGGCTAAATTGCCCAAAAGCCCAATTCTGAATGTTCTTACCTTGAACAAATGTGTTGGGAAAATTGGAAATTCTCGCTTCTTGGCATGCCTAAAATAAATAGGCAAAAACATTAAGCCCAAAACTAGCATTATAACGCCATAGATGAATAAACTTTCGTTAGTTATAACTTCTAACGCAACAGACAATAATACAGAGGAAGCACCAAATAACAAAAAGCCCTTTAAATCTAAATGCGGGTCATCGCCATAAAATTGTGGCATAAATTTTAAACTAAGTAAAATCCCAATAATTACAATTGGTAAATTGATTAAAAATATATAATGCCAACTTAAATAATCCACTAAATATCCCCCAACGAGCGGACCTGCTATGGGGCCAATGAGGGCTGGGATAATAGCGAAATTCATAGCTGCCACAAACTCAGATTTTTCGTAAGTTTTCATAAGAGCAAGCCTCGCTACGGGAGTCATCAAAGCTCCGCCTAAACCTTGGATAATTCGAGACAAAACCAGAAATTTCAACGAGAAACTTAAAGCACACATAAGCGAGCCTACGCCAAAGATAAATAGTGCCAAAATGAAAATCTTTTTAGTCCCATACCGATCTGCCAAATATCCACTAATCGGGATAAAAAGTGCCAATGTAATTACATAACTGATGATGGCAGATTGCATATTGAGTGGCGAAACATTGAGCGATTTTGCCATGGCAGGCAAAGCGGTATTCAGAATCGTAGCATCTAGCATTTGCATAAAAATCGCCGTCGCCATGATGTATGGCAAGAACTTCTTGATTCGCTCAAATTGCTGTGGCGTGTATTGAGATTTCATGAGGTTGCAAGTGTGAATTCTTTACAAAGGTAGGATTTTTTATGGTTTTATCCTTCGATTACACTTTTTTATATAAATGTATATTTTATTCGCACCTATACTTAAAATATTTTTATCAGTCTTTTATAGGAGGACTATCTTTTTAAACTTTCATATAATAAAAAAAATCGCAGAAATTTGAATTTCTGCGATTTCTAAATTCTATTCCCACTCTATGGTTGCTGGTGGTTTCGACGAAATATCGTAAGCAACTCGGTTGATTCCTTTTACTTCATTAATGATTCGGCTGGATACTTTCTCAAGCAATTCATATGGCAATCGCGACCAAGTGGCCGTCATGAAATCTATGGTGTCTGCCGAACGAACGACTGCGGTATATTCGTAAGTGCGCTCATCTCCCATTACGCCCACTGACTTCACTGGTAATAAAACCACAAAAGCTTGGCTCACGGCATCATACAAATTAGCTTTTCTTAATTCTTCAATAAAAATTGCATCGGCTTTTTGCAAAATTTCAACTTTCTCAGCGGAAACTTCACCCAAAACTCTAATTCCTAAACCTGGACCTGGAAACGGATGGCGATATACCAATTCTCTCGGAATACCTAATTCCACTCCTACTCGACGCACCTCATCTTTGAACAATTCACGCAAAGGTTCTAATAATTGCAGTTTCATATCCTCTGGCAAGCCTCCCACATTGTGGTGAGATTTAATGGTTGCTGAGGGTCCCTTTACCGACTGAGATTCAATCACATCTGGATAAATGGTTCCTTGTGCCAAGAAAGCTGCATTTTCAATTTTTGCGGCTTCTTCATCAAATACTTCAACAAACTCATGCCCGATGATTTTTCTTTTTTGCTCAGGATCTGAAACACCTTCTAGTTTTGATAAAAATCTTTCTTTGGCATCGACTTTAATAATATTAATGTCAAAAGTGTTTCCATAGGTTTCCATTACGGTTTTTCCTTCGTTCAATCGGAGCAAACCTGTATCTACAAAAATACAAGTTAGCTGATCCCCAATTGCTTTATGAATTAACACAGCCGCTACCGATGAATCAACTCCTCCAGAAAGACCTAAAATCACTTTTTTATCGCCAACTTTTTCTTTAATTCGCTGAACTTCTGCTTCGATAAAATCATTTAAAGCCCAGTTTTTCTCACATTTACAAACTTTAAAAACGAAATTATTCAACATTTTTTCGCCAAATTCGCTATGCGAAACTTCTGGGTGGAACTGAACAGTATAAATTTGTTTTTCTTCGTTAAAGAAAGCGGCAATCTCAGCTTCTGATTTACCAGCGACTTCAAATCCTTCTGGCGTTTTCATCACCTCATCAAAGTGGCTCATCCAAACGGTTGATTGTTCTGGAATATCTTCAAAAAGCGAACAAGAGTTTGTGATTGTGAAATCAGCTTTTCCATATTCTCCCTTTTGTCCCTTTTTCACCTCACCGCCTAATAAATGTGCTGTAAGCTGCATTCCGTAACAAATTCCAAGCACAGGAACGCCCAGTTCATAAATTTCCTTATCTACTCGGTAGCCATCTTCTGCAAAAACCGAAGACGGTCCGCCAGAGAGAATAATCCCTTTTGGCTCGTGAGATTTGATTTCTTCTAGACTTGAAGTACAAGGAATGACCTCGGCATAAACGCCAAAATCCCTCACCCTTCTTGCAATCAATTGATTATACTGAGATCCAAAATCTAAAATGAGGATACTATTTTTCATTATTTAAATGGTATTAATTTGTTTTTTTAAAGAAACTATCAACGAATTCTGCTTTATTGAAAACTTGCAAATCATCTACCCCTTCTCCTACTCCAATAAACTTCACTGGAATGCTGAATTGGTCTGAAATCCCAATCACGACACCTCCTTTAGCCGTTCCATCTAATTTAGTGATTGCAAGCGAGGTAACTTCGGTAGCTTGGGTAAATTGCTTGGCTTGTTCAAAGGCATTTTGCCCCGTAGAGCCATCTAGCACCAGCATTACATCGTGCGGAGCATCTGGAATTACCTTTTGCATTACACGCTTGATTTTTGAAAGCTCATTCATCAAGTTGATTTTATTGTGCAAACGCCCTGCCGTGTCAAGCAACACAACATCTGCACCTTGCGCCTTAGCCGATTGCACTGTATCATAAGCAACAGATGCGGGATCAGAGCCCATAGCTTGTTTCACAATAGGCACACCTACGCGATCTGCCCAAATCTGTAATTGATCCACCGCCGCAGCTCTAAAAGTATCGCCCGCACCGAGCACCACTTTTTTTCCTTGATTTTTAAATTGTTTAGCTAGTTTTCCGATGGTGGTAGTTTTCCCCACGCCATTCACACCCACAACCATAATCACATAAGGATCACCATTCGGAAGTTCTGGTATTGATAAAGATTCAAAATCTTCGGTTTCATTTTCGGCCAAGAGTGCCATAATCTCCTCTCGCAAAATTCTATCTAATTCTACTGAGTTTATGTATTTATCTCTCGCTACTCGCTCCTCTATTCTCTCAATGATTTTAATGGTAGTTTGCACCCCAACATCTGATGTGATAAGCACTTCCTCCAAATCATCCAGCACCTGCTCATCTACCGTAGATTTACCAACTACGGCTCGACTCATTTTATCAAAGAAAGAGTGATTGGTTTTTTCTAAACCTTTATCTAAAGTTTCTTTTTTCTCAGAACCAAAAACTTTTTTAAACCAACTCATAATTTGTATTGTTTTGAAAGGGGAAAGATAGTAAAAAAATAAGAAAAGTCGTTACTTTTCGTAACGACTTTTATAAATTTTATCAAAAATCAAAAAAATTATTTTTTATTAAAGAAATCATTCACATCATCAGCGTGAACAACTTTTTCTTCAAAAACATACGCCCCTGATTTAGGAGACTTTACCATTTTAATAACTTTAGTAAGCTTTTTTGAACCTGTTTGTAATGTTGCAACTGTCTTCTTAGCCATTTTTATTTAATTTCTTTGTGAATAGTATATTTCTTCAAGATAGGATTAAACTTCTTAAGCTCTAATCTATCTGGAGTATTCTTTTTGTTTTTAGTTGTGATGTAGCGAGAAGTACCTGGCATTCCGCTTTCTTTATGCTCAGTACATTCCAATATCACTTGAACTCTATTACCTTTCTTAGCCATGATACTTTATTTTATTTGATTAAACCTTCTTTTCTCGCACGCTCCAAAGCAGCTTCAATACCAATCTTGTTGATAGTTTTCAACCCATTAGCAGAAACTCTCAATTGCACCCACTTATCTTCTGATGGTACATAGAAGCGTTTCTTCATTAAGTTAACATTGAACCTTCTTTTGGTTTTATTATTTGCGTGAGACACACTATTTCCCACTTGTGCTTTCTTTCCTGTAATTTGACAAACTCGTGACATGCTATATTCGTTTTTAAAACGGAGTGCAAAGTAAAGAATTAATTTTCAATCTACCAAACATTTACTCCATTAATTTTCACAATTTATTCAGACAACTCTCTTAAACCCATTTATACAATAGGCTTTAAAAGTTTTGTTCTCAATCAAAATTGATTTTAAATCTGGCACAAAAGTAAGAAAATATATTTAATTATGGATTTTTATTTTCGGCATCCTATATTAAATCCTGTCTAACTCAGATTGCATATTGGATTCTCGTAAATCATGATTCTCTCCCCAGCCGATTTTATAACTTATATTTAGCTTGATTTGTCGACGTTCTCCTCTACCATAATTATCGGAATAGAAACCTGGGTATTCATTCACACTATTCCAATGCGAGCTATTAAACACATCGACAACCGAAAGTTTCACCTTAGCTTTATTATTAAGAAATGCCCTTGAGAGACTAAAATCGGTGCTATTCATCGGGCGACTAGTTACGGTAGCACCACTTAGCTGTCCACTATTGTATTGTGTAAAGATATCTAAATTCATTTTCCAGAAAATTCTAGCATTTACATTTAATGATAAATTGGTTGCCCAACAATGATTTTTCACTGGCAAATCTGCTTTCAATTTCACTTTATTTTTCAAATAAAATGCCTGCCCAGAAAAGTTAAAATGCCATTGTAGAATATTCCAAACATAAGAGACATCTAGACCTAGATGTTCTTGCGTCCCCATATTTTTAGGAATTTCGAGCATAATTCCATTTTCTACAATTTGCATATTTACTTTATAATCATGGGTCTTTGAGTAAAAAAGCTCTATTTGCTTTTGCTTGTGCAAAATGCCCACAGCTACTTTGTCTGTTTTTTGTGGCTTTAGATAGGGATTTCCACGCCAAGAAGAAAATGCATCTATCGGCTGATCAAGCGTGTTTAAATCTGAATATTGCGGACGATCGATTCGTTTGGAAAATGAAAGTGAGTATTCCAAATCATTGGGTTTATAACTAAATTGTAATGATGGAAAATAATCTACATAAGTGGAATTAATTGCCTCTGGTTTATGCGAACTTCCTTTGGCAACTTCGATATGAGATTCATTACTAGTGCGTTCTACCCTCAGCCCCGCTCCTAAACGCATTGTAGAATTAATTTCAATAGCTGAATGGGCAAAAATAGCGGTTATGTTTTCTTTAAAATCAAAAACATTAGATTCATTGATGTTTAAAACGGGTTTTGCTTGGATTAAATCATAGCGTTTAAAGTCGTTAGATGAATTGGCAAACGAAGTTTTAAAACCATATTTCAACTGAATTTTACCTAAATCTCTTTGCTGACTTGCTGAAAAAGCATAAGCATCAATATCTCGATTAGCATAAGTTTCCGTGGTTTCTTCTCGTTGAGCCACTTTATTTTGGTCAAAAAAATCGTTTTTTAAACGAATTTGCGTATCGCCCATAAATTTGGCATAATCTACACTTAATTTAGTTTCACTTTTAGCATTTTTCAAATCATAATTCAGCGAAATATTCCCTCGATCCCAATCTTGAAAGAAATAGTCACTAAGAGATTTCACATTCTGTATCAAACTTGGAGTTCTTACATTATTTTGAGTTTTCACAAAACCTGTTCCGTGTAATCGATTTCTACCTATTTGCAAATTAAGCGTTTGATTATCATCAATTTTATAATCCACGCCAAAATTGTACACGCGCGGCGTTTTCTTATCTACATCGTACGAATCACTAAAAATCTCTTGCCCATTGGCTAACCTATGATTTCCATACAAGTAATTCACCTTACCCCAAAGTCGGCTGAAATTACCATAAAAATTGAATTTTTGATAATGATAATTAAACGATAAATCTAAATTTTCATGCGTAAATACACCACTTGAGAGTCCAGCATTCACAAAAAAATTATTTCTAAGCCCTGTTGCTTTTTTCAAAACAATATTTACTACGCCCGCCGAGCCTTCCGCTTCGTACTCCACGGGCGGATTGGTCATCACTTCAATATTTTTAATATTGCCCGAAGTTGTAGCTTTTAAAAAATTCACCAATTGTTCTGGCTGCAAATAAGTATTTTTTCCATTAATTAAAACCAAAACTTTACTTTTCCCGTTTATTCTAATAGCATTCCCACCATCAATCGTGAGCTTGGGTGTTTTCCTCAACACATCTAGTGCCGTACTCCCATAAGCATCAGCAGTATTTTCCACATTGTAAATTACTTTACCTGGCTTCAGAGTTACCAGTACAGGCTTTTCTCTCCCCGTCGCGATCACTTCTTTGAGTGCAAGCGAAGCTGGATTTAGTTTAATTGTCGCAAAATCTTGTTTTTCCAAGATTGAAAACTCAGACGATTGATAAGGCTTAAAACCAAAAGATTCCACCGAAAGCACACAACGATTACAATCTGCTTGTAACTCAAATCTACCATCGGAATCGGTTAAAATCTGATTTTCTTTTTCCGTATCTAAATCTCTCAAAATCACTTCGGCATAAGCAATGGGCACTTGCAGACTATCCACTACACGACCATTCACTTGTTGATTTTGGGCTAAAGAAATACTTCCCACCAAAAAAAGCGCAGGATAAATTATTGTTCTCATTTTCAAATATATTGATATGCTAAATTAGTAATTTGCTGATTTCAAAAAAAATGATTAATTTCATATTTTTATTTTGTTGAAAATTGGATTTAACCACCGCCCGATACTTATCTTTAATTTTGTACTTTTGTGGTCTACCTACTTTTAATTAAAGGCTAAAAATCTCATGAAATATTTAATTTTCGATACCGAAACCACTGGCTTACCAAGTAATTACAACGCTCCCGTTTCCGATTCAGACAACTGGCCCCGATTGGTTCAATTGGCATGGCAGGTGCATGATGAAAAGGGAGATTTAATCGAAAATCATAATCTTTTAGTAAAACCAGACGGATTTGACATTCCGTTTAATGCGACTAAAATTCACGGAATCACCAACGAAAAAGCGCAAAACGAAGGAATTCCCTTGGCAGAGGCACTCTCTATTTTCTCTGAATCACTCAAAGACAAGCCTTTAATCATTGGGCACAACATCAATTTTGATGTTAATATTGTGGGGGCTGAATATCACAGACTCCAGCAAGATACCGACCAAATCACCAAGCTTCCTGTGCTGGATACCATGGTGGAATCGGTAGATTTCTGTGCCATAGGCGGTGGAAAAGGCGGAAGATTTAAATTCCCAAAACTTACGGAATTACACGAAAAACTCTTTGGCGTTCCGTTTGACGAGGCTCACAATGCGGCTGCCGATGTTAATGCTACGGCTCGATGTTTCTTTGAGCTTGTACGCTTGCGAGTAATTCCTGATAGCAAGGCTAAATTTAGCCCAGATGATTTTGCTGCCTTTTTAAAGAAATACAACGATACGATTCAGCCGTATGACATCGAAGTCGACACGCAAATCGCAGATAAAGATGCGGAGGCTAAAAAAGCTACGGCTAAAATCAAGAAAAAAGATTCTGAGCTTGAAGAAGTAAAAGATTCGCCATTTTTCCATTTTCACAATCATAGTTCGCACTCCATTTTATCGGCAACCTCTACGATTGGAGCTTTGGTAAATCGCGCCATTGAGCTAGGCATGCCTGCGGTGGGACTCACCGATATGGGAAACATGATGGGGGCTTTCCACTTTGTGAATGCCGTAAAAAAAACAGGAACAGACTTAATCCCAATCATTGGCTGCGAAGTTTATATTTCAGACCGATATAAGCAAACTAAATTTACTAAAGACAACCCAGACCGCCGCTACACACAAGTGCTAATTGCTAAAAACAAGGCAGGCTATCACAACTTGGCAAAAATTTCCTCTACGGGATACATCGACGGATTCTATGCGGGCTATCCGCGTGTTGGCAAAGAAGTGATTTTAAAACACAAAGAAAACATTATCGCAACTACAGGCTCGCTTTCTTCTGAGATTCCGCATACAATATTAAATGTGGGGGAAACGCAAGCCGAAGAAACTTTTAAGTTTTGGCACGAAGCCTTTGGCGATGATTTTTATGTTGAGCTCATTCGTCACGGGCTTGAAGAAGAAGAGCATGTCAATCAAGTGCTCATCAAATTTGCAAAAAAATACGGAGTTAAAATTTTAGCCCAAAACAATACTTTTTATATTAATCAAGAAGATTCCGAGGCACACGACATCTTGCTTTGTGTGCGAGATGGCGAGAAAAAAGACACGCCAATTGGTCGCGGTCGAGATTTTAGATTTGGGTTTCCCAACAATGAATTCTACTTTAAAACTCAAGCGCAAATGCAAGAGATTTTTAAAGACATTCCAGAAGCAATTGATAATTTCAAGGAATTTTTAACCAAATTTGAATTCTACGATTTAAAGCACGACATTCTCTTGCCTAAATTTGATATTCCTGAACAGTTCAGAAATGAAGAAGACGAAAAAGATGGCGGAAAAAGAGGGGAAAATGCTTATTTAAGACATTTAACTTACGAAGGTGCCAAACAACGCTATGGCGAAATAACGCCCGAAATCACTGAGCGTCTAGATTTTGAGCTTGCGACCATCGAAAACACAGGATATCCTGGTTATTTCTTGATTGTGCAAGATTTCACCTCCCAAGCGAGAAAAATGGGCGTTTCGGTAGGTCCTGGTCGTGGTTCAGCAGCGGGTTCTGCCGTAGCGTATTGTATTGGAATCACCAATGTAGATCCCATTAAATATGATTTGCTATTTGAGCGTTTCTTGAATCCTGAGCGTGTATCCTTACCCGATATCGATATTGATTTTGATGACCGCGGGCGAGAGGACATCATCCGCTGGGTGATTAATAAATATGGTAAAGACCAAGTGGCGCAAATCATAACTTACGGAACCATGGCGGGGAAATCGGCGATACGCGACACGGGGCGTGTGCTGAACCTCCCGCTTTCGGACACCGACCAAATCGCAAAGAAAGTTCACACCAAGTTGAACAAATTGTTCAAAATGAGCGACAAGGATTTGGAAGCTAAATTCAATGCCGATGAATTAAAAGATTTAAAAGACATCATAGAACTATCCAAAGGTGATGGGCTCGAGGCAACTACCATTCAACAAGCGAGGGTAATCGAAGGAAGTATCCGAAACACGGGCGTGCACGCTTGTGGGGTAATCATCACACCTTCAGACATTAAGGAATTAATTCCAGTGGCGACCGCCAAGGATTCTGACATGGCAGTTACTCAGTTCGACAACTCTGTGGTGGAATCGGCTGGGTTGCTAAAAATGGACTTTTTGGGCTTAAAAACACTAACAATCATTAAAGATGCAGTGCGTTTAGTCAAAGAAACTACGGGCGAAGATTTGGTGCCCGATGACTTTCCGCTTGATGACCCAAAAACTTATCAAGAGATTTTCCAAAAAGGTAAAACAACAGGGATTTTCCAATACGAATCCCCTGGAATGCAAAAACACTTAAAATCGCTAAAACCCGATAACTTTGCGGATTTAATTGCGATGAACGCCTTGTATCGTCCAGGACCTCTAGCATATATTCCAAACTTTATCGATCGTAAACATGGAAAAGAGGAAATCACCTATGATTTGCCCGAAATGGAAGAATATTTGGCTGAAACCTACGGAATTACCGTTTACCAAGAGCAGGTGATGCTACTCTCGCAAAAATTGGCAAACTTCACAAAAGGGGAAGCCGATGTCTTGCGTAAAGCCATGGGTAAAAAATTGATTGATGTTCTGGCTAAAATGAAAGGCAAATTCATTGAACAAGCCAAAGCAAACAATCACCCTGAAAAGGTTTTAGAAAAAATTTGGAACGACTGGGAAGCCTTTGCTCAATATGCGTTTAACAAATCGCACTCCACTTGCTACGCCTATATTGCATTCCATACGGCTTATTTAAAAGCACACTACCCTGCACAATATATGGCTGCCGTGTTGAGCAACAACATGAAGGACATCAAGGATATTACCTTCTTTATGCAAGAATGCAAAAGAATGGGAATCCCTGTATTAAGTCCTGATGTGAATGAATCTATTTTAGACTTCAATGTGAACCAAGATGGAGCTATTCGTTTTGGGCTTGGTGCCATCAAAGGTGTAGGAGCTGCCGCTGTGGAAGGCATCATCAAAGAAAGACAAGAAAACGGGAAATTCAAAAACATTTATGATTTCATGGAGCGTGTCGATTTAAGACAATGTAACAAAAAAACCATGGAAAATTTGATTTTTGCAGGAGCTTTTGACGAATTAGACGAAATCCACCGTGCGCAATATTTCGCCGAAGACGAAACTGGACAAACCAATCTAGAAAAATTGGTAAAATATGGACAAGCTACCCAAGAAGGCGGAAGCGAATTCCAGTTTGATTTATTTGCCTCTGCTGGAATGGAAATAGAAGTTCAAAAACCAGAGATCAGCAATTGTGATGAGTGGAGCGATTTATATAAATTAAATAAAGAAAAAGAAGTTGTAGGAATTTATATCTCCTCTCACCCACTCGATAAATACCATATCGAAATAGAGAAATATGCTAAAATAGACCTAGCCAATATGAAAAAGAATGAATCGAGATTAGTGGGTTCCACCTTCACCGTAGCGGGAATGATCACTAGTGCGAGCCATCTTGAATCCAAAACAGGACAAGGCTTTGGAAAATTCGTACTAGAGGATTATTCAGATACCTTTGAATTTATGCTATTCAACGACGACTATTTAAAATTGAAACCCTATTTAGACAAAAATCTTTTCGTCTTGGTTCAAGTAGCAATTACTCAAAACAAGTTTTCTAATAAAATATATACAAATGTGAAAGACATCTCACTTCTCGATGGCTTGATTGAAAAGAAGAGTAGCTCACTTAAACTTTCAATCGAATTATCTAATCTAAACGCGGAAATGCTAGAGCTCATCGAATCTTCTGTACAAAAACACCAAGGGGATAAAAAACTTATTATGGAACTCATTGATACCAAGAATAAGGTTAAATTTAGCTCCGAGACCACAAAATATGCGATTAATATTAGTAAAGATTTGATACAAATGTTGCAAGACATCGATGGGCTTGATTTATCTTTAAACTAAACTTATACAGCTATCAATTATCTTTATAGCTATTAAATTTGAAAATAATTCTTTTTTAAGTAAATTTGCAAAAATAAAAAATAGAAGTTATGGCACTAGAAATTACAGATAACAACATCAACGAAGTTTTATCATCAGAATTACCTGTAATGGTAGATTTTTGGGCAGAGTGGTGTGGCCCATGCCGCATGATTGCCCCTACTGTAGATGAAATCAGCCGTGAGTTTGAAGGCAAAGCTGTCGTAGGAAAAGTGAATGTAGATAACAATCCAGATGTTGCTGCTCAATATGGTATCAGAAACATTCCTACAATTTTATTCTTCAAAGGAGGACAAGTTGTGGATAAAGTAGTTGGAGTTGTTCCAAAAGAGCAATTAGTTCAAAAATTACAATCTCTATAAAATTTTGAATAAAATTTTTGACAGTAAAAAAATAATTCTTATATTTGCAACCGCTTAAAGAAAGAAGTATTTAAGTTTTGTTATTTGACAAAAATTTTTAGATTCGGTAGTTCAGTTGGTTAGAATACCTGCCTGTCACGCAGGTGGTCGCGGGTTCGAGTCCCGTCCGGATCGCAAAAGTGGTTTACTTAACACTTTTTAAAAAAAAATTAAAGTAAAAGATTCGGTAGTTCAGTTGGTTAGAATACCTGCCTGTCACGCAGGTGGTCGCGGGTTCGAGTCCCGTCCGGATCGCTTAAAAAGGATATCATTTTTGGTATCCTTTTTTTATTTTAAATCAATCTCTTACTTTCATTTAAAGTATGCTTGAGCTATAAATAAAAAATGCGCTAAAATTGGAATTTAGCGCATTTTTAGTTTTTAAGTGTTTTTCTCCATCGAGAGCGTTGGGAATGTTCGATTGCCTTTTTCTAGATAGATCTTTCCGCGTACCAATCCCTGAATCATTTTCTTTAATTCTCGAGCAAAATTTAGCCTTAATTGCAACTCGTGATACACCAAGCTGATTTCGCGTGTAGGACTTGGTTGTTTAAAGTTCTTTAAGTTTTGTTTTTCCTTTTTCAATAAAATATCATCTGCCTGCATAGAAGGCAAAACCGTCATGCCGAGCCCATCGTCGGCTAGTTTTACCAATGTTTCAAAATTTCCACTTTGCACAGATACGCCAGATAGATTAGACTTCGCGGAATTAGAGCAAATGGATAGCACATTGTTTCTAAAGCAATGCCCTTCGTCTAATAGTAATAAATCGCTTGTGTCTAGGTCTCCTTCTTCTATTTCCTTTTTATCATGCAAGCGATGTTGCGGTGGCACATAAGCAAGCATGGGCTCATAAAACAACACATCTTCTACAAAATCAGGTACATTGAGTGGCGTAGCTGCAATTCCAAAATCAATTTTTCCTTCCTTTAGTTGTTCTAATATTTCTTTGGTTTTTAATTCTACAACTTTCAATTGAGTTTTAGGATAATTGTTGATGAAATTTTTATAAAACAATGGCACCAGAGTAGAGACTAAGGTAGGGATTACGCCTATTTTAAATGTTCCTTCCAACGAGTTTTTCTCTTCGGAAACCATAAATTGCATTCTTTTCGCCTCGTTCAATATCTTTTTGGCTTGTTCCAAAACTTTTTCGCCCATTGGTGTAATGGTAATGGGGTGTGTTGTGCGATCGAATATATTTACTCCAAGCTCTGCTTCTAATTTTTGGATCTGCATACTCAGCGTAGGTTGAGTTACAAAAACCTTTTCTGCTGCTAGGGTGAAATTTTTACTTTCGGCAACTGCTAGTGCATATTCTAATTGTACTAATGTCATTATATAAATTTATTTGATAAAGATATAAATAATCATTAGCAAAATAAAACAATATGCATAAAGTTTTTCATGATATTTGCTGTATAAATAATAAACAATAAAAAATCAAATATTATGTCACTAACAACTATCGGATTAGACGAACAAAAATCAAAAGAATTATGCAAAAGCTTAAATAACCTTTTAGCTAATTTCCAAGTTTATTACCAAAACTTAAGAAGTGTTCATTGGAACATTAAAGGGCAAAACTTCTTCGCTTTACACGAAAAATTCGAAGAAATGTACACTGAGGCTCAAGAACAAATCGACGAAATCGCAGAGCGTATCCTTACTTTAGGAGAAACTCCTATGCATACTTTCCAAGATTATCTTGATACTTCTAAAGTAAAAGCGGCTAAAAATATCCACAAAGATACTGAGGCTGTGAAAGTTGTTTTGGATTCTATGAAAGAAATTTTAATCATCGAGAGAGAAATTCTTGATGCTTCTGGAGAATTAGACGACGAGGGTACTAATGCAATGATGAGTGATTTTATTTCAGGGCAAGAAAAAACTGCTTGGATGCTTAACTCATTCTTAAACAGAGAAATCTAAGAGACCATTATTCAATTTTATCAACTAGAAAAGCCGTTCCAACTTTGGAACGGCTTTATTTATTTTTAAAGTTTATGCTTTTATCAAATCTATTTTTGTTTCTTTCACTTCTCCTCTTTACCCACTCTCAAAAAACACACGTCTTTTTTAAAAAAACACGCTACATTTTTAGAAAAAACACAGGTGTTTTTTTTTCAAAAGCATGTTTATCTATTTTTGAACAAAATATTGTAGGCTTTCGCTGATGCGTTGCGCTTCGTTTTGGATACTTTCTTTATTTACTTCTAACAAAGTTTGAATGCGTTCAATAAAAAAGGCATCTACTCTATTTTTTAAAGCTTGTTCGGTCGAAGTCTTTTCCTCTCCATTAATCCAAATAGCTATATCATTAAAACCTTTATTTTTTAAATATTCATAGCTCAATAGAGTATGATTGATGCTTCCGAGATAATGTTTTGTAACCAAAACCACCTTATCGCTGGGCTGAATCAAATCAGCGACATTTTGTTTAGCATTTAATGGCACAAGCAGTCCGCCTGCTCCTTCGATGATTAAATTATTTTCGGTCTTAGGTCTTTCAATTTTGTCTAAATCAATAATAACTCCATCTATTTCAGCTGCAGCATGTGGCGATGCTGGTGTATTGAGCCTATAAGCTTCTGGGTAGAATTTAGTTTCAGAATTAGAGACCATTCGCTGGACTTTCATCGTATCCGTATTATCTAAATCTCCAGACTGAATTGGCTTCCAGTAATCCGCTTTCAAAGCTTCTACAGCAATCGAAGCTGCGACAGTTTTTCCTGCATCGGTATCAATTCCTGTGATGAATATATTTTTCATAGTATTTTTTGTTGAACAAATGTAAGACAGAAAATTCTTTTTGGGCTAATTTTTAAGAAAAAAGACTTTCTAATTTTGAAGACCTTTTTACAAAATGAAAAATTCTAAGTGTTAAAAACAACAAAAATTAACCCGTAGTGCATTATAAAAAAGGTTGCCCATGAGCCTAAAGAAAAGTAAATTGCATTGGTTACCAATCAAATACAATTATGAGCAACCTAGAGGCAAGTTACAATTTTATTTTGAATAAACTAATAGAATTTTCAGGAACTGAAAATTTCTATTTTAAACCAGTGAAACCAAAATTATCTGATATAGAGCTGATAAGCTTAATTATTTTAGCAGAATTTAAATCTATCGATTCTGAGTACCAGCTTTTTAGAGAGATAAAAGGTTGGGCTATTGAATCTAAAATTGAAAGGAGTGTTTACAACAGAAGAAAACGAAAACTCTTCCCTTTTCTTGAAGAAATTAGGTGCAAAATGGTGAAAAAGTTCAATGATTTTGAAAACTATTTCTTGGTGGACAGCATGCCTTTAGAAGTGTGTAAATTATCCCGCTCTTCCAGAAGCAAAATCTGTAAAGAAAATAGCTTTTCAATGCCAAATAAAGGTTTTTGTGCTTCTCAAAATCTACACTTTTATGGTTACAAGCTACATGCGATCTGTTCTATTGCTGGTGTGTTCCAAAGTTTTGACTTATCTCCCGCCTCCGTTCACGACATTCATTATTTGAAAGACATAAAACTTCAAATTTCTGATTGCGTGTTACTTGGAGACAGGGGCTATCTTTCTCAAACGGTTCAGCTTGACTTGTTCAATGAGGTAAAAATCCAGTTAGAAACCCCTAAAAGAAAAAATCAAAAAGATTACAAACCTCAGTTCTATCCATTCAGAAAGTGTAGAAAACGTATAGAAACTTTATTCTCGCAGTTGTGTGACCAATTTATGATACGGCGTAATTATGCCAAATCTTTTGAAGGATTCAAAACAAGAATATTGGCAAAAATTACCTCCTTGACTACTATTCAATATCTCAATAAATTTGTCTTTCATAGTAACATTAACAATTTAAAAATTAACCTCATTCGATAATGCACTACGGGTAAAATTAAGATTTTTATATTATATTTGATTCTAATTCAATTCTTAACATATGAAAAAAACATTAATTAGCCTTTCTCTTGCTGCGTTTTTTCTGGGAAATCCTAGTATTTATGCTCAAGAAAAAGAAAAAACAGTTTACATGGTTAATCCATTTCAATTATCATTTAGTGATTTTATAAATGAAATTAAGACACAAACAAATCTAACTGTAACATATAATCCTTTAGATATTAAAGATTTAAAAATCAACAATTTAGATTTTGAAGATGTTCCTGTGGAAATTTTAATTCAGTTCATCAACAATAATTTTCCACTTGATGCAAAGTTGGTAGGTAACGAAATTATTTTGACTAAAGATGATAGCAAACAAAGTAATTATGACCTGTACATTGATAGCAATAAGAATCTAAATCAAGTAGGACTTGAGGAAGTTGTAGCTACTGGGTACTCAAATCAATCTAGGAAGACTCTTGCCACTTCCGTTTCTAAATTGGACACCAAAGTGCTGAAAAATGCTCCGCGCTCGAATGCAGCTACTGCACTACAAGGAACAATCGCAGGTTTGAAAATTACTCAAACTTCTGGACAGCCAGGCTCTACCCCATCTATCACATTGAGAGGGGGGACTGATTTTGGAGGAGGTGGTAGTCCTTTAGTTTTAATTGATGGTGTGCCTGGCTCATTTTATGGACTGAACTCTGATGACATAGAATCTATCGAAGTTTTAAAAGATGCAGCATCTACTGCAATATATGGAGCTCGCTCTGCAAATGGAGTTATTTTAGTAACTACCAAAAAAGGGAAAAAGGGAAAATCTTCAATCGTGTTTAATTCAAGGTTTACTTATAACGATAGAACTAAAGATAAACTCGAACTAATGAATGCTCGAGAATATGTAAAATTCAACAGATTAGCTATTCAAAATTATCAAAATCAGATTAATAGAAGTGCTTTCAATGCTTTCTTAAACGGAGAGTATCCTGCTGGAGTTAGAAACAATCCGATTAATTCTAACTACACAACTATGATATTATCTGATAAAAATAAATATCTACTTAATTATGCTGGGTGGGAAACTATCCCAGATCCCCTTAACCCTAATCAGCAATTAATTTTTCAAGATAATAATTTTAGTGATTTATTTTATCAAAATAGTTTTTCAAAAGATTATAACCTAGCATTCTCAGGAGGGAATGAGAAAGGTGCATTTTATTTAAGCCTAGGAGCTCTAGATGATAAAGGATTAGTCTACGGCTCCAAATTTAATAGATATACGGGCACATTTAATGCATCTTATAAAATCTCTGAGAATTTAAAAATTAGCTCTAATGTTATTTATGCTAATTCCGAAAACACGCCAAACTACTTGGGTGATATCTATAATGTATTCCAAAGAGCTGCTGGTATTGCACCTACCGCAAGAATTTATAACAACAATCCAGATGGTAGCTTAAGCAGCGACCCTAATCCAGGCACAGAAGTAAATTTTGGAAATCCTCTTTATTATAAAGATAAATTTATACGAGAAAATCTTGAGGAAAGACTTACGACATCCGTTCAATTTGATTGGAATTTTTCTAAAAAATTCAAATTTATGCTTAGAGGAGCATATTTCAATGTGCATAATACTGATGAATCTTTTAACAAAGCTTTTTATTCTAAAAAGGTGTTAAATAGCACAAGAATTGCTAGTCTTACTCAAAGAAGGCTAAACAACAAGCAAGTTACAGCTACAGTGAATTACTCAAATAAATTTGGCAATCACAATATTAGCACTTTATTAGGCACCGAATATTTTAAACAGAATGATTTCAGTTCTTCTGCTTCAACAAAAAATTCTCCAACTGATTTAATCTATACTTTAAATGCTGGAGCTGAAGCTAATGGAAGTCCAAGTTCTTCTAAAACTCAATATGCAGTAGGCTCTTCATTCGGGCAATTGAATTATGATTACGACAATAGATACTTGCTCGGGCTGACATTTAGATATGATGGGACTTCAAGGCTATATTCAGATAATCGCTGGGGATTCTTCCCTGGGGTGTCTTTTGGATGGAACCTTCATAATGAAAGATTCTTTAAAGATTCTAAAGTAAGCAATATCGTTTCTAAAATTAAACCAAGAATCAGTTATGGTGTAAATGGAAATCAAGACATTCTTTCCAATTTTGGTGTATTTGGAGTATATCAACAAACTAGTACATACGCATCACAAGTGGGATATGTAAATACCGTTTTGCCTAATTATAATCTGATCTGGGAACGCTCTAAAACATTAAACTTTGGTTTAGATTTAGGTTTATTTAATAATCGAATTTCTTTATTAGCCGATTATTTCGTAAAAGATGTTGAAAATAAATTAGCTAATCTAAGCCTACCACTTTGGACTGGATTTTCATCAATCACAATCAATGATGGAACATTACGCAATAAAGGTATAGAAATCGAATTAAGAGGAAAGGTTATTGATACTAAAGATTTTAAATGGAATCTATCCGGAACATACTACTCTGTAAAACAATATATTCAATCATTACCAGATAATGGTGTCGAGAATAACAGACGAGGAGGAACTCAAATTTATAATCCTTCAACTGGAAAACTAGAATACGTCGGTGGACTTCAAGAAGGGCAAAGATATGGAGATGATTTAATTGTAGCCTATCTCTTTGATGGAATTTATAATGACCAAGCAGCATTAGATGCTGATAAGGGAAGAGTGGTTTCCTTTGCTAAAGCTGATACCAAAAATCAAAGAAATATTCATTTAGGTGATACCAGATGGAAGGATTTAAATGGCGACAATATCATTGACTATAAAGATAGAGCTGTAATCGGTAGAACCACTCCAAAATACAGCGGAGGTTTTTATTCAGACATGTCTTGGAAAAATTTCAACTTATTTATCAAAACCGATTTTGCTGTCGGGCACATGATTGTAAATGGTAGAAAAATTAAAGGTTTTGCTCAAACACAAGGAGCTCAAAATGGACCAAAAGAAATTGCATTTAACACCTGGACCCCTGAAAACACAAATGCAGAACTTCCTCAATATGTATTTACAGATCCTAGCGGAAACTATAAAGCTGGCGGATTTGACCAAGGTGATCAATGGAAAGGAAGTAGTAAATTTTGGGAAAAAGGGGATTATCTTGCACTAAGAGAAATAACTCTTAGCTATACATTACCTGGAAATAAAGTAGGCAATATTTTCAACGATATGAGAATCTTTGTTACAGGAGCTAATTTAAAATATTTCACATCATATTCAGGCAACTCTCCGGAACTAGGTGGAGTAGATTCTGGTAGATATCCATTACCTAGAACATACACATTAGGCTTAAACTTAACTTTTTAATTTTATTGATCATGAAAAAATATATTTTAACCATATTATCTATTCTCACATTAAATTCATGTGATTTAGATTTACAACCCGAAAGCTCATTGACTTACAATAACTTTTGGGGCTCTGAAGAAACAATGAACGCAGATCTTATCGGGATTTATTCTAAGTTCAGAGATTATAATTTCACATTATTTGCGCTGGGAGATTTAAGATCCGATATTTATTTTAATGGAGAAACCCTAGAGACTCCATTCTATACAAATGTCATAAATCAAGATGTAAGCCCGGAAAGAATTGCCTTCAACAATTGGGGAAATTTTTACGGATTTATACATTATTTGAATGATTTTATAGAAAATGCACCAAAGGTTAAGGTAAAGAACGAAAGAGAAAAAGAGCTTATGCTCGCTCAAGTTTACGGTATTAGAGCATTTATTTATTTTACAATGATGAAGACTTGGGGTGATGTTCCAATTACAACAGAAAAAATTAAGGACCCTACCAATCTCGCAAGTTTAAACAAAAAACGTTCGCCAAAAGAAAAGGTTTTTGAACAAGTTAAAAAGGATATTGAACAATCGTTAAAACTCTATGGTACAGAAAATAGATTATGGAAAGGGCTAAATGTTTTTTGGAGTAAAGATGCAACTTTAGCTTTAAAAGGAGAGGCTTTTTTATGGTCTGGAGAAGTACTAGGTAAAGGAGAGGCAGACTTTACAATTGCAAAAGATGCTTTAGAACAAATCAAACAATTCAGTTTAGTTCCTAAATACGAAGACCTATGGGGCAGTAAAAATGAAAATAATGCAGAATTTATTTTTGCTCTTGATTATAAAATCAATGAACAAACTAATTTCTATAACGGAATAGTTACGGGACAAAATAGAGATTTACAACTATTGTATAATTCTGAAGGGGAAAACATGCTAAGTTTTAACTCTAATGGACAAAACAGAATTGGTCCTGCCAATAGCTTAATCGAAAAAATGTACTATGGTACAGGAGATTCTAGACCAGCTAGCACATTTATCTATCTTTATTCAGAAAAAAATAATTATCCCAACTTCACTCCAGATAAATACCGTGGAGCTATCTTGAAAAA